>CAZTJM010000136.1:0-12506 GCA_964613865.1 uncultured Limnohabitans sp.
GGTAGACGCGTTGGTCTCAAACACCAATGAGGTTACACTCGTGCCGGTTCGACTCCGGCCCTGGGTACAGAAAACCCCTTCAGAAGCGATTTTGAAGGGGTTTTTGCTTTTCTTGGCAAACTATTAAAACCTCACCTCCCCAGCCACCAATAGATCAGCACCGTCACCAGACAAAGTGCCAAAGACAGCGGCTTGGCATACTTCCATTCCTGCAGATTGAGCGGTCCTTGGGTGGAGATGACAGGAGACTGTGAAGGATACCTCATACTTACCAGATACATCACGGCCAGATTGAGCAGGAACTCTATGCCCCATATATGGATAAAGTGGATATCGACCGCAATCCAAAATGTCGTGACTAGGTAAAACACAAAGCCGACCAGCAAACCTGCTTTTGCTCCAGCAGCGGAAACTTTGGGAATGAAAAAACCTGCGATCAATACGGAGGCTATGGGGATAAAAAAGATCCCGTTGAGCTGCTGCATGAGTTGATAAAGCCCTTCTGGAGCATTGGCCACCATCGGCGCGATCAGGATGGAGACCACAGCGAGGATCAGTGAGCTCAACTTCCCGACCTTGACTAGCCTGCTGTCTGAGGCGCTAGGCTGGATGATCTTTTTGTAAATATCCAAGCTAAAGATCGTCGAGGCCGAATTGAGCACGGAATTGAACGTGCTCAAAACCGCTCCCAAAACCACCGCCGCAAAGAAACCAATCAGGCTCAGAGGAAGCACCTTTTTCACCAAAACCGGATAGATGTAATCCTGGTCCGAGTAGTACTGCTCTCCATAGTAGTAGAAAGCAATTATTCCTGGCAAGACGATGATCAAAGGGATGAGGATTTTGAAAATCCCAGTATACAGCAACCCTTTCTGCGCTTCCGCCATATTCTTGGCACCCAAGGCCCGCTGGATAATGGTCTGGTTCATACCCCAGAAATACAGCTGGTTGATCATCAAACCGGTGAAAAGCGTACTGAAGGGCAAGACAGAATCCTCCGCCCCGATCACATTAAACTTCTCCGGTATCGTCTCATAGACTTTACCCATCCCTGCAGCCACATCCCCTCCTCCAATATCCCACAACGCAAAAATCGGAACCAGCAGACCTCCTATCATCAGCCCGATCGCGTTGATCATATCCGAGTAAGCAACCGCCTTCAAACCTCCCAAGATGGCATACACTGAACCGATGGCTCCTATGGTAATGACAGTGAGCCAAATCCCCTGCGTCTTGGTGATATGAAATACCTCGGAAACATCAAAGATGCTCTCCAGATTGATCGCTCCAGTGTAGAGTACGATGGGAAGCAGTGTGAATACGAAGGAAAGCATCAAGAGCAGCGAGACTATGGTCTTGGTGGTGTCATCGTAGCGGATCGCCAAGTATTGGGGGATGGTCGCGAGTCCCAGCCTCAGATAGATCGGCAAAAAGTATAGCGCGGCGATCACCAAAGCAATAGCCGAAGTCACCTCCCAGGCGATGATGATCATTCCGTTTTTGTAAGCCGACCCGTTCATCCCGATCAGGTGCTCCGTGGAGATATTGGTAAGCAGCATAGATCCGGCGATCACCCCTCCCGTCAGACTCCTGCCTCCCAGGAAGTAGCCGTCACGGGATCGGAGATTTTCTTTTCTCAGTTTGTACCAGGAAAACAAAGCAACAAATAGCGTGAATCCCACAAAGGAAATAGAGGTAAGCATGAATTGTATTTTGGGTTTGTAAGAAATAAAAAAGAAAGGGGATAGCTGCCTATCCCCCCTGGGTCGGTGGCTTTTAAAATCTCAGCGTCGCCGGAAGGTATTTGGCCACCAAATCCTCGTAGTAAGGCTTCAAAGCCTTGGCATCCGGTGGCACGGGAACTTTAGAATAAAGATCGTATGGATTGAACTTGTCCACCCACTTGAACATCTCCCGGTCGTGGTCATTGAGCAGATGGTCATAGGCATTTTCCCGATGCTGGGCATAGAAAGAATGGTAGCGGATCATGTAAAGCGCTGGCTCAGGCATGTAATCCTTCACCATCTGATAGAGATATTCGTCATGCCCCCAGGACATCTTCACCTGATCCAGCCCGCAATGATGGGAGTACACCCCGTATTTGGTATTGTACCGACCGTCTTCGGTATCGGGATTCAGATTGAAAAATTCTGGATAGACAATACGATCTGAATGCTGACATCCTACCGGAAAAGTATCTCCCACGACTGCCCATTGCGGTTCGCCAAATAGGCAAAGTACTTTCCCCAAATCATGGATAAAGCCAGTCAGCACAAACCAGTCCGGATGTCCATCCGCACGGATCGCCTCGGAGGTCTGGAGAAGGTGCTGTAATTGATCGAGATTGGTGTCGGGATCAGAATCGTCCACCAAGGTATTAAGGAAGCTGACCGCGTCCCAAAAGGGCATTTCCTTCTTTTCAAACTTCAAAAACTCACCTTCCTTTTCCCGAACGAAATCATAGGTCTGGTAGGTATGGTTGAGCCTGTAAAACTCCCTGACCGTATCCACCCGCTCGGAGTCGTGGTAGTTCCGGTAATCTTCTTTGGCCTTGGCCTGCTTGTCCTTAGGCTCTGGATATCGGGTCAATAGGTCATCTTCCCAATCCTCGATTGATTGAAGAGGAGCTTTTTCGCTTTCTGAGAGTTTGATTTTCATATGATCATGATTTTTTTAATGGCCATATGTAATCTCGCATGGATTGTAATCATCCCTTACGACGCTTACATCACGCTCGATTTCATGGGTTTATCGATTGTCTAGAAAGATAGAAACAAAATGCGGTTTTCTGCAAGCCGTGAAACCATAAACACCCAGCCGCCAAGATCGCGAGCAAAAAAGGATTCAAACTTTCAGATCACATACTTTTTCAAGTAAAACCATGCAATTTGAAAGTCTGACTTTCAAATTGCATGGTTTCGTTGCTATATTTATGCAATTTGAAAGTAGATATATAGAGCAATGATCCAGAGAATACTCGAAGAAAAACTGATCCAAAGCCTGAAAGCTATGCCAGTGACAGTTATCCTTGGCCCACGGCAAGTCGGAAAAACTACGCTAGCCCTAGAACTGGCAAAGCCCGCTTTGCACAAACCCATCCACTACCTGGATTTGGAACTGGATTCCGATCTGGCCAAGCTGGACGATGCGGAAGCCTATCTGAGACGTTTTGAAAACCAACTGCTGGTCATCGACGAAGTCCAGCGCAAACCCACGCTCTTTCCCGTGATTCGGGCTTTGGTAGACCTCCGCAAGAGAGCCGGTGAGCGAGTAGGGCATTTTCTTCTTTTGGGCTCCGCTTCCAAGGATTTGCTTCAGCAGTCTTCGGAAAGTCTGGCGGGACGTATTCGCTACCTAGAACTCCCCCCCTTCTCCGCTTTCGAACTCCATCGTGAAGACCCCTTGGGTTTTAACTTGGAGAAACTATGGTTTCGCGGTGGCCTTCCTGACAGCTACCTCGCCAAGTCGGAAGCCGAGAGTCAAGACTGGAGACGCGATTTTATTTCCACTTATGTAGAAAAGGACATCCCACTTTTTGGCCCACAGGTACCGGCAGCGCGGATGAAGCGGTTTTGGTCTATGCTCGCCCACTACCACGGGCAGCAGGCCATCCTGACAGAAATCGCAAAAAGCCTGGAAGTCAGCCACACGACTGCCCGCACCTACTTGGACATTCTTCAGGATTTTTTTATGGTCAGGCAGCTTCAGCCTTGGTCAGGCAATTCCAAAAAACGGCTCGTCAAAACCCCAAAGGTATATCTTCGGGATTCCGGTATATTGCATAGTCTTTTGAACATCTCTTCTTACGACCAGCTGATGGGACACCCAGTCGTGGGCGCTAGCTGGGAGGGATTTGTGATGGAAAATATCCTGAACAACCTGTCTCCAAACTGGACGCCGAGCTACTATCGCTCCAGCAATCAAACAGAGATCGACCTTGTCTTGGAGTCCGCGACGGAGGTCTGGGGAGTGGAAATCAAAAAGTCCATCGCTCCTACCATCAGCTCGGGCTTTCATCGAGCCTGCGAAGACATCGGCGCAACCAAGAAATATATCGTCTACTCTGGTTCAGACCGATTTCCGATGAAAGGAAGCATAGAAGTAATCGGGCTGATCGAATTTTTGAAGATGATTTCCTAGCAGTAGCCTAGGTAAGACTCACGCGGCAGACATTTGCATTTTGAACAAAAATTGAGAGGATAGAGGTCTTGTAATTTCCCAATCCAACAAAATACGACACAGACAACACATCATCCAGAGGCAATGCCTCCAGTATCGAAACACTTCGATTATGCTAGGCGGCCTGTCGATTATCGGGTACCAGACAAGCTTCTCAACTCCCCAATCTCCGTCTGCATCTTGGCCATCATCCGCATCAGCTGGCGCATATCGGCTTCCTGCTCGGGTATCTCCCGGCTGGTGTAGGCATAAAAAGCCCAGATCTCCAGCACCTCCTCCACCGGCACAGTATATGGATCAAAAAGCGGATTGAGAGACTTCAGCAAAATCCCTCCATCCTGACCTAGAGTCACCAGCTTAAACACAAAATCCTGACCTTCCTTTAAGATAACTATGCAAGGCGTGTCCGGCTTGAGCACCGTCCAGTCCGCGACATACTGCGCTATCACGTCGCTTCCCTCGGGTATCGGCTCCATCGAGTCTCCTGTCGTTGGAAAAATTCGAAACGTCCCGCTTCCTGGCAGATTGGGCAGGGAGTATTTGGGCAAAGCAGCAATAAACTCCGGGTCGTTGTAGCCCGCACGATAGCCAGCCTTGGCCTTTACGGGCACGTATTCCACGTTCTCATTATTGTCCCTGTCCACACTGATAGCCAGCACACGAAGGTTGCCCCCACGAATGTAGACATCATTACCCGCCTCCAGCTCTCTCAACTTCAGCTCACCTAGCTTCCCCAACTCCACACGGATCAGACTGTCTATACTGATCCCAAAGAGTTCAGATACACTCAAGAGATCATCCATCACAGGAGACTTGGTCTGACCCGACTCAAGCGCATTGACCTTGGACCGGGTTGCACCCAGCCTGTCAGCCAGCTCCTGCTGTGTCATCTTGCGTCTCTCTCGGAGAAATCTCAGGTTTTCCGCAAAGAAATTTTTTGACTTTGCCATAGCATTTTGGTATTATTAGAGTCAACATTTTGACATGATTAGTGTCAAATATAGGTAAACTGGAGAAAGGATGAAAACATTAGGAGACAAAAATGAATCCATACGCCAGCTCAAAGCCAAGATCATGGAATTGGAAGGCTTCAGTTCCTCCTCAAAACTGCCTTCCGCTCCCCTTGGACTAGGCCCAATCGAATCCTCTTTCCCAGGAGGAAGTTTTCCGTTAGGTACCGTACACGAATTCATCAGCCTTCATCCCGCCGATGCGGCATCCACCAACGGATTCATCTCTGGACTACTGGCATCCATGGTCAGCAAAGGAGGATTTTGCTTATGGATCAGCAATCGGCGCAGCATTTTCCCCCCTGGATTAAAACGCTTCGGAATCGAACCCGACCGAGTGATTTTCATTGATCTGAAAAAGGAAAAAGACGTGCTCTGGGCCATGGAGCTGGGACTCAAATGCAGTATGCTCTCCGCCGTGGTGGGCGAGCTGCAGGAGCTCAGTTTTACCGAGTCCCAACGTCTGCAGCTGGCGGTAGAGCAAAGCAAAGTAACCGGGCTGCTCCATCGCCACAATCCCAAGCAACAACATGCCTTGGCCTGTACAACTCGATGGAAGATCGTTTCGCTGGGCAGTACTTTGCCGGGAGGAATGCCTGGGGTAGGTTTTGCAACTTGGAACGTCGCCCTACTCAAAGTACGAAACGGCAGACCTGGCGAATGGAAAATGGAATGGAAGGACGGCCGATTCCAGCCACTTACTCCGCGAGAATCCCGCAAGCAAATCCACCTTTCCCGAGATCAGCACTATGCCTAAGCGATTCCTTTCCCTTTGGTTCCCATTCCTTCTTACCGATCGACTAGCAATCCGAAAGCCAGCTCTTCGGGATCAAGCGTTCATCTTTGCCACTCCGCAGCGTGGAAGGATGACGATCACGGCATCCAGCCTCCACGCTGTCAAGCTTGGCATACGGCCCGGCATGGCTGTCGCAGATGTGCGGGCTTTAACACCTGATCTATTGATTTTTCCCGAAAAGCCAGGGCGGGGAGAAAAATTGCTCAGGAATTTGGCTGAATGGTGCCTTTGCTACACCCCAGTGGCGGCCATCGACCCTCCCGATGGACTTGTTCTGGAGATTTCGGGCTGTCCACATCTCTGGGGAGGAGAGGAGTCCTACCTCCGAGATCTCACCACTACCCTCCGCCGCAAAGGATATCATAACCGTGCAGCGATAGCCGACACCATTGGCACCGCCTGGGGAATGGCCAGGTACCACAAAACGTCCAGTATCACCGCGAGAGACACTCAGCGAAACGCCCTACTGACACTACCCCCGGCAGCTTTGCGGCTTGATGCAGCTACATTGGAAAGAATGGAAAAACTGGGATTTCGCCAGATCGGGCAATTCATCGACATCCCCATCCCGACGCTCCGCAAGCGCTTTGGTGAAGGAATTCTTGTCCGATTGGAGCAGGCCTTGGGCACAGGCCATGAGCCTCTGGAGCCGATCACTCCTCAAGAACCCTATTTGGAACGGCTACCTTGCATGGATCCGATTCGTACTGCGCCGGGGATCAAGATTGCACTGGAAGAGCTCTTGAATACTATTTGCAACAGACTCTCCAAGGAAAAGAAAGGAATGCGAAAAGGGACTTTCCGAGGGCATCGTCTAGACGGCAAAGTCGAAGAAATCTCCATTGGCACCCACCTGCCATCTTACAATCCCGAGCACCTCTTTCGTCTATTTGAACTCAAAATCCCCAATATCGAACCAGATCTGGGCATTGAACTCTTCGAGATCGAGGCATTGCTGGTCGAGAAAATCAGCGAGACTCAAGAGTCGCTTTGGCAAAAAAACGAAAATGACGTCACTGCCCTATCCGAGCTTCTTGACAAAATGGCCGGCAAGATGGGACCGCAAACTATCCATCGCTACTTGCCACAGGAACAACACTGGCCGGAGCACTCCATCCGTGAGGCCCATTCCCTAGAAGACAAACCGAGCACCGAATGGACAACAGAACGGGCTCGTCCACTCCACTTGCTGTCGGTTCCTGAGCGGATCGATGTGATGGTGCCCTTGCCTGACTATCCTCCTTTGCACTTTCGCTATCGGGGGGAGATCCTCCGCGTGGCAAAGGCAGACGGACCCGAACGCATCGAGCAGGAATGGTGGCAGCAATCCGGCCCTCCACGGGATTACTATGTGATCGAAGATGAAAACGGAAAGCGCTACTGGCTATTCCGGCTAGGTTTGTATGGAAAAGAAAATCCTCAATGGTTTATCCATGGCTTTTTCGCTTAGATGGAAAAATCTAGCACGGAGTTCCAGAGGAATGGAAAAAACTTCGCGCCTTAGCGCCTCCGCGGGAAAACAGTTCTCGCAAAGGCGGAGAGCTGCAAAGAAATAAAAAAACGTCCAGCTTCTGGAGAAGCAGGACAATTGAATTCAAAAATTAAACACTCTCTTTTCTCTCGCCCTCTGTGGTAAAAGTAGAAGCAGTAGGAAAACATCATGGACTACATCGAGCTACAAGTCACGTCCAACTTCACCTTTCTCCGGGGAGGTTCCCATCCGGAAGAACTGATCGATCAGGCTGTCAAATTGGGCTATCAATGTCTTGCCATTACCGACCGCAACACATTGGCGGGCATCGTCCGGGCGCATGCAGCGGCTCGCGGAAAGGCCATTCGCTTTATTCCAGCTTGTCGCTTGGACCTTCTGGATGGTCCCAGTCTGCTCGCTTATCCTACGGATCAGACGAGCTACAGCCGGCTCTCTGCCCTACTCACTCTGGGTAACCTCCGTGCAGAAAAAGGGGAATGCCATCTTTACAAAAAGGATGTGTTTGAGCATGCCGCAAACAGCAAATTCATCGCCTTGCCACCTGAGCTGCTTCAACCGGACTTTTCCTTGCCGGAAGACTTTACTTCCACACTAAAGGAGTACCGGGAGACACTTGGAAGCAAGCTTTATTTAGGGGCAAGTTTCTCCTATAGTGGCGCAGACCAGAAGCGACTTTTTCAGCTTTCCCAACTTTCGTCCAAACTTCACATCCCGATGGTCGCCACCAATGATGTGCACTACCATACTCCGGAAAGAAGGGAGCTCCAAGATGTCCTCACCTGCATACGTGAGAAATGCACCATCCTCAATGCGGGCTTTCGCCTCCATCCCAATGCCGAGCGTCATCTCAAATCCCAACAGGAAATGACTCGTCTATTCAGGGAATATCCCGAGGCTATCGAACGCACACAGGAGATCGCCGATGCCTGCAATTTCTCCCTCGACCAATTGACCTATGTCTATCCGGAGGAAATTGTGTCTGAGGGAAGAACGCCGCAAGAGGAGTTGGTTCGCTTAACTTGGGAAGGTGCCAAAGCCCATTTTGGAGAAATCATCCCGGAGAAAATCAGGGAAACAATCGCCTACGAACTCGATTTCATGGAGCGTAAAAACTACGCTTCCTACTTTCTCACCGTCTATGACTTTGTCCGCTTTGCCCGTGAAAAAGAAATCCTCTGCCAAGGTCGAGGCTCTGCCGCCAATTCCGTAGTCTGCTATTGTCTTGGCATCACTTCCGTAGACCCTTCCAAGTTCAAACTGCTCTTTGCCCGCTTCATGTCCGATGCCCGGGACGAGCCGCCGGATATTGACGTTGACTTCGAACACGAGCGTCGGGAGGAAGTGATGCAGTACATCTACGAAAAATACGGGCGAGACCGCGCTGGCATCGTGGCCACCGTCACTCAAGTGCATTGGAAAGGTGCGATCCGGGATGTGGGGAAAGTCATGGGGCTGACAGTAGACACCATCGACCGGCTTTCCAAAACCAGCTACGAGCTTACCGAAGATTGGTATCAAGGCGACAAACCTTCACCTGAAGGCTTTGATCCCCGAGACAGCCACCTCCTGAAGGTCTTGGAATTAACAGGGCAATACATCGGCTTTCCCCGACAGCTCGGGCAGCATACCGGGGGCTTTGTCATCACCCAAAACAAACTCTCCGACCTCTGCCCCATCCTCAATGCCCGGATGGAAAACCGCACCTGCATTGAGTGGAACAAAGACGACGTGGATGCGCTCGGGTTTCTGAAAGTCGACGTGCTTGCCCTCGGCATGCTGACCTGCATCCGCAAGGGGTTTGACCTCGCCCGTGAGCACTACGGCCTAGAATGGACTCTCGCAAACATCCCCCAAGACGACCCGGAAGTCTACGAGATGATCTGCCATGCGGATACGCTGGGAGTATTTCAGATCGAAAGCCGGGCACAGATGTCCATGCTCCCCCGACTGCGGCCCAAAAACTTCTATGACTTGGTCATTGAGGTCGCCATCGTGCGCCCCGGCCCCATCCAGGGCGATATGGTACACCCTTATCTCAAAAGACGAAATGGAGAAGAGCCAGTCGAATATCCTTCGAGGGAGCTGGAAGAGATTCTAGGCAGAACACTTGGCGTGCCTCTTTTCCAAGAGCAGGCCATGGAAATCGCCATCGTGGCAGCGGGCTTTACCCCTGCGGAAGCCGACGGGCTCCGCCGCAGTATGGCGACCTTCAAAGCCAAAGGACTAGTGAGCCAATGGGAGGAAAAACTGGTCAGCGGCATGATGGCCAAAGGCTATACCGAAGACTTTGCCAAGCGGGTATTCCGCCAGTTGGAAGGCTTTGGGAGCTACGGATTCCCTGAAAGCCACGCTGCCAGCTTTGCCTTGCTGGTGTACATTTCCTCTTGGATCAAGTGCTACTATCCTGACATCTTTGCCGCTTCCTTGCTCAACAGTCAACCCATGGGCTTCTACCAGCCAGCACAGATCGTGATCGATGCGCGAAAGCATGGCGTAGAGGTAAGGCCCATCGACATCAACCATTCTTTTTGGGATAATACTCTGGAGAAAACTTCAGAGAAATGGCATGCGCTCCGACTTGGTTTTCGTCAGATCAAAGGCTTTCCTGAAGAAGATGCCCAGCGCCTCTCCTCGGCCAGACTCCAACCTTTCACTCGTATCATTGACTTGGCCAACACCGGGATTTCCCAAGCAGCCCTGGAAAAACTTGCGGACGCGGATGCTTTTCGCTCCATAGGTTTTGACCGAAGAAAAGCGCTTTGGGAAGTTTCGGCACTGCAGGGCCGATTCACTGGAATCTTCGAGGATCAACCCGCTGAAGACCCTACTAAAGCTCAAATTGTCTTGCCCAGCATCTCCCCCATGGAACACGTCATGCGGGACTATTCTTCCACGACTTTGTCACTGAAAGCCCACCCGGTCAGTTTCGCCCGTCCCCACCTCGACCGGCTCGGCGTCCTCCCTACCGCCAGACTGAAGGAACTTAAAAATGGCTGGTCTGTCAAAGTCTGCGGACTGATCACCGTGCGTCAGCGTCCCGGCACTGCTAAAGGGGTACTCTTCGTAACGATCGAGGACGAAACCGGCTTTGCCAATCTGGTGATCTGGGCTAAGACCTTTGAAAAATACCGTAAGGTCATCGTGCAGTCGAAGCTATTCATGGTGACCGGCAAAGTCCAGATCGAAGGCGAAGTCATCCATGTCGTAGTGCACACCTGCCACAACCTCACCGCCCTGATGAACCTCGATGCAGAAGCAAGAGACCTAGGCACCGTCCAGCCTCGGGTATCCAAAAAGATGTTGGAAGAAAACTCCAAAAAACAAGTGAAGGCTATCCAAGGGGAATTGTTTCCTTCGAGGGATTTTAGGTAAAATCAAGACCTTTCGGCATCAATGACTTGCAAAAGACCAACCAAGCACTAACTTCAAACGTTAGTATCGTGATTCATTAGCAATGATCAAAAGTTTTAGAGATAAGGAAACTGAAAAAATTTGGAAAGGTTTCCGATCCAAAAAATTGCCTAATGAAATTCAGGACACCGCCCGAAGGAAGTTGAGAATGCTACACAATTCCCAAGACATCCAAGACTTGAGAATTCCTCCAGCTAACCGACTGGAGAAATTGAAAGGAAGTTTATAGGATTTTTACAGCATTCGAATAAATGATCAGTGGAGACTAATCTTCCAATGGATCAATAACGACGCCTACGAAGTTCAAATCATAGATTACCACTAAAAAGTCGCCATGGAAACTTTGAGAAACATCCACCCTGGAGAAATACTACAAGAGGAATTCTTGACTCCTATGGAAATATCAGCCTATCGATTGGCAAAGGAAACCTTTATTCCTCAAACACGCATCTCGGAAATCCTCAAGGGTAATCGAAGAATCACTGCGGA
This sequence comes from uncultured Limnohabitans sp., assembly GCA_964613865.1. Classification (GTDB taxonomy): domain Bacteria; phylum Bacteroidota; class Bacteroidia; order Cytophagales; family Cyclobacteriaceae; genus Algoriphagus. The sequence goes on from CAZTJM010000136.1 coordinate 11,378, forward strand.
CACTGCCCTTAGATTCGCCAAGTTCTTTGGCAACAGCGCCAAATTTTGGCTTGGGCTGCAGAATGATTTTGACCTTGAGGAGGAACAGGCTCTCAAAGGAAAAGAACTCGAAAACATCAAGCCTGCTGAAGAAAGTGCTGCTTGAAATAAATTTTACCTCTCCATGCAATTCAAAACCCAAACCATCGGCCCAATCCAAGTCGCTGAACTCAGCGAGGATATTCAGATCTCTTCCACCCAAGACGCAGTCGATCTGCTCGGGAATCTCTACTATCAAGGACTAGACCGGGTGATCCTTCATGAGCGCAATCTGACCCCGGACTTTTTCGACCTGAAAAACGGCATCGCAGGGGATATTCTCCAAAAATTTTCCAATTATCGGACTTGGCTTGTAATCGTCGGAGATTTTGAAAAATACAGCAGCAAGAGTGTCCGCGACTTTATCCGAGAAAGCAATCAAGGCCGACGACTCAACTTTGTCAGCACGCTGGAGGAGGCTATTGACCGACTGGCCAAAATCAATCCATGAACCCGACTTGGGAATGCATAGAATTACACTCACACTAGATTCAAACACCGAAATCCAGAGCCTTTTTGACCCTTTGGTCCCACATTTCTTTGTACACAGATTTGACCCGAAGCCGGCGATCAGTTGGTTCAAGGCAGACCTAAAAACCAGCAACGGCTTTGAGATTGAAAACGTCGATGTGCGCTCCATGCAGTTTGACCTTCTGACTGACCTGAAAGGAATCGGGAAGATTTTGGAGCTAAACACTTCTCAATTGAGTATCTACCAGTTTGACAGAAAGCTGCCTGACACACTTCTCTTGGAAAACCTCCCTGCAGAATCTCGATACAAAATACTTCAAAACAACGGACTGAAGCACTTTTTCGGGATTGAATTCGAATTCTTGATTGTTGAGAGTTTTGACCTTGAATTCATCCGATCGATAGAACAAGATCCCCTATTTCGGGAAAGGATCGTGAGAACGAACGTATAAGTTTTCTCAAACTCTCATCTAGCCGGAAGAAGGTTTATGCTAGCCATTTGCTCCTCTTTTGATCAATCTTGGATTTCTTCGGGTATCAAATACGTCAATGATGATTACTGATTTTTCTCTCAAAAAAT
>CAZTJM010000137.1:0-12503 GCA_964613865.1 uncultured Limnohabitans sp.
TCACGCTGCAGGGCCACAAAGTCCACATTTTTCTCATCCGCCAGCGCCCGGTTCAAAAACACCTGATCGCCGGTATATTTCAGGATCCAGTCGCCTTGCCCGTACTTGGCATTGCAGTAGCCTGAAAGCTGGCCAAAGATATAATTCGTGTTCAAGTTTCCTGCTGGGACATTTTCGCTGACCATGTAATTGGCCACGTCCGCTACCGCATGGTCAGCGGAGAGAAATACCAAATACTGTCCTTCGCCATAGGCCTGGTCAAGGTATTTGAAAAGGCGCTCAAACTCCCTATCCAAGCGCAGGTAGTTGTCTTCCACTTCCACGGATGCAGGACCGAATCTGTGCCCGATGTAATCCGGGGAAGAAAAACTTACCGCGAGGAAATCTGTCACCCCACGCTGCCCCAACTTTTCTCCTTCAATTGCTGCCAGAGCAAAATCCAAGGTAAGTGAATTGCCAAAAGGAGTAGATGCTATCAACCCATAGCCTCCATTATCAGCTTTGAGCGAGTCCAGATTGTAGGGAAAGGTTGGCGTGTTCTTTCCTATGAAAATCCCCTCAAAATTGTTGTCATCCGCGATGCTGTTGACATAGGTATCCAAAGGAAAAAGCGTCTCCCAAGTCTTGGAAAGGTATGAATCAGGGACTTTCTTGGCGTTGAATGCCACCACCCAATCCGGCAGTGTGTCGTAGTAGTAGGTTGAGGTCATAAAATCCCCGTTGACGTCATCGTACCAATAGGCATCGCCCGTGTGCCCGGCGGGAAGACTTGCCCCACGGTCTTTGATCGCGATACCCACCACTTTGGAACGCTTGCCGGTGGAGAACCTGAGCTCGTCTGTGACGGTAGTGGTGAGCAGGTTTCTGGGGCTTATATTCCCGTTTTCAGGTGTACCGCCAACGTTGGTGACGGTGCTATCCTCTGCACAGTAGATATACTTATTGAGCTTTCTGTCATACCAGGAGTTGCTGATGATGCCATGTGTGGCTGGGGTGGTACCGGTATAGACGGAAGTATGGCCGGGTCCGGTCACCGTAGGCGCGTAGTTATAGTGTCCATTGGTCATCATGAAGCCTTCCTTCATCATCCGCTTAAAGCCGCCCTCGGTATAGCGATCCGCAAAACGATAGAGGTACTCCTGCCTCATTTGGTCGACTATGATCCCGACGACCAGTTTGGGCTTATCATTTGGGGTCTGGGCATTGGCAAAAATGCCCGAGGAGAGAGCCAGTAGCGCGATGGCTAAAAATTTTCGCATGGTATTGAGATTTTTCCCAAATATAAAGATACCTGCCTCTCCAGACATTAACACTTTGTTAAATGGCCAAAAGGATGCAGATTAAGCGCAAAACACGTATCCAATGAAAAAACGCCTTCTTTTTCTTTGTTTGGTTTTCAGCCTAGTTGCGCCGGTTTTTGCTCAGTCCTACTTTGAAGACGGCCTTTCTGCTGACTTCCATCGTGGGCGCAGACAGGCCCTTCGAGCACAGATGCCCGCAAACAGCGTCGCGGTCATTTTCACCAATCCCCAGAAGAACCGCTCCAACGATGTAGATTTCATCTACCATCCCAATACCGACTTTTACTACCTGACCGGCTTTCGCGAGCCAAATGCAGCTTTAGTGATTTTCAGTGAAAAGCGGGATTTTGGAAGCTTCTCCACAGACGAAATCCTTTATGTCCAAAACCGTGATCCGCAAGCCGAAATGTGGAATGGGAAACGCCTCGGCATTGAAGGGGTAAAAGAAAAGCTTGGCTTTGAGCAGGTGTTTCTGAATGACGCCTTCGGAAAATCGCCAACACTGGAATTAGGCAAATTCGACAAGATCCTATCTTTCGACTTGGCCAATGACATCGAAGAAAGTAGAGCCAATACGCCCCTGGCAGCCATGCAGGCAAAATTCAAAACCGAATCTGGGTATTCTGAAGGGCTCTCAGCCAATACCCAGCAGCTCTATGAACTGATCCGCTCCACACCCATCGAAAACTCCGCCAACGTCGCCCAAGTGATTGGGAGAAACCGCCGCTTCTATCCGGAAGTGGAAAACGATCCTATCCTCAATGACTTTGTGAATGCCGACTCTCCTGAAAAGCGACAGGAGATCAAGGCTCAACTGCCTGACACCAAGCTCAACATCATTGCGCTGGAACAGATCATGAACTCCCTACGTGAAATCAAATCCGAAGAGGAAGTAGCGCTACTCAGCAAAGCTGCCCAAATATCAGCCATCGGTCAGGTAGAGGTGATGAAGGCTGCCCAGGAAGGCATGTCGGAGCGGGAAATCCAAGGCATCCATGAATTCATCTACAAGCGCTACGGCGCAGAAAACGTCGGCTATCCCTCCATCGTCGGCGGCAGCAACAACGGCTGCATCCTCCACTACATCGAAAACGACCTCAAAAGCGTCAACGAAAGACTCTTGCTCATGGATTTGGGAGCCGAGTGGCGGGGATATACGGCTGATGTCACGCGGTCTATTCCTGTCAGCGGCAAGTTCAATTCTGAAGAGAAGGCCATCTATGAGCTCGTGCTGAAATCCCAGGAAGCTGGAATCAAGCTCTGCCAAGCTGGAACGGAGTTTTCGGAAATTGGCCGAGTCACCCGTCAAATCATCAATGACGGCCTCACCGAATTGGGAGTGATCAAAGAAGGGGAAAAACACAATTATTTCCCACACGGGACTTCTCACCACCTTGGCCTAGACGTGCACGACCGCGGAGGCTATGGCCCGCTCAAAGAAGGCATGGTACTCACCGTGGAGCCGGGCATTTACATTCCCGAAGGCAGCGACTGCGACCCCAAATGGTGGGGCATCGCAGTCCGTATTGAGGACGACATTCTGATCTCTGCCAATGGGCCGGTTAATCTTTCGGCGGATGCCCCTAGGACGGTAGCTGACATCGAGGCGCTGATGGAGCAGAGCAGTCCGCTGGAAAATTGGACTTTGCCAGGGATCAAGTAAAAAGAAAATCGCTTTGCGGGATAGGCCGTGAGGAGCGTAAAGCATCACAACCAAGCTAGACGGACTTTGCGCTGTCGGGCTTTTTTAGTGGCAATTCTTTTTTAGATTTAAGCGATGCAAAAAACCACCTTCATCCGACAGTTTGGGCTGTTTGCCTTTGGGCTGGCCTTTTTTTTCTCTATTCATTCCAGCTTGGCCCAAGGCGCCTACGTTCCCTACGACAGGGACTATTACCAAAAAGTAGAGCGCTATGAAATCCTCCAAGGCAAAAACAATCCCTTTTTCAATAGCGGATATAAGCCCTATCGACGGGACATCCTGGCAAAATACCTAGACAGCCTGGCAGCAAACCCAGAGGTGATCCAATCCCAGGCCGATCAATTCAACCTCGACTACCTGAGCCAAGACAACTGGGAATTTTCAGAAAGGGAATTACCAGCCTCCAAAAAGCCATTCCTAAAGTCCCTATACCGTAAGCCTGGGGATTTTGTACACTACGAGGGGGAGGATTTTGGAATACATCTCAGCCCGGTGATCTACCTGAGCGGTGGTACCGAGACAGACAACGACCGAAATCCGGCGCGACTCGCCAGAGGTTTGGTTGTGCGGGGCTCAGTGGACAAAAAAGTAGGTTTTTACACCTACCTGACCACATCCGAGGTCTTTTTCCCCAGCTGGGTAAAAGACTATGCGGAATACAACGGCGCAGTACCGGGAGAAGGGTTTTGGAAAGAGTATCAGGATGAGGGTTACAACTACTTTTCCGCTCTGGGCCACGTTTCCTTTCAGATCACCAAGCATATTGAGATTCAGGTTGGGCACGATCGCAATTTTGCAGGCGAGGGCTATCGCTCTTTTCAGATCTCTGATTTCTCCAACCCGTACATGTTTGTCAAGTTCAACACGAAAGTTTGGAAGTTCCAGCTGACCAATCTCTGGACGCAGATGACTGCCGACGTCTTTTATGATCGTGGCAGACCTACCGACGGAAGATACCCTCAGAAGTATTTCGCGTACAACCGTCTCGGTTTTAATGTTGGGAAAAACGCCAATCTGGGCTTTTTCTCCTCTATCATGACCGACAAAATCAACTTCAACTACTTCAACCCATTCATCTTCCTGCGCTGGGTGGAGCAACAGCAGGGCACGCCGGACAAGGTCATGCTGGGCCTGGATGCGAAGTGGATTTTTGTACCGGGGATGGAGGTCTATGGACAGTTTGCATTGGACGAGTTTGTTTTCAACGAGTTCTTTGAAATCGACGGAGACGGATCAAAACGCAACAAATACGGCGCTCAGCTGGGCTACAAGTACATCAATGTCTTTGGGCTGAAAAACCTGGACTTCCAACTCGAATGGAATCAGGCCAGGCCTTATACCTTCCAAGAAAAGTTTGAGCACCAGTCCTACTCCAACTTTCGCACGCCGCTCACCCATCCAAGGGGTGCCAATTTCAGGGAATTTGTCGGCATCTTCCGCTACCAACCCCTTCCCAGGCTGGACCTGAACCTCACGGGCTTCTATCAGTATTTTGGGACTGACGAGAGCCCGGAAGTCAACTGGGGCGGCGACGTCCTGAAAAACCGTCTGGAGGGAAGTCCCACCGGGCTGTTTGACAATTACATTGGGCAGGGAATGGAAAACAAGGTCATCCAATCCAACCTTACTGCTTCCTACATGCTAAAGCACAATTTCTTTGTCGATGCTTCACATACCTTCCGAAAGAGGACTGCCCAAGACTTGGACGAGCCGCTGAGCAGCCACTACTTGCAAATGGCTTTCAGATGGAATTTCGTCAAGCCCGATTTCAACTACTGACCAAAACCGTCGCCGGCAATTTTGCGTAACTTGCGGATTCATTTACCCCATTTCGCTTAATGAAAACCTACCTGCGAATCTTGTCCTATGCACGTCCTTTTGGCAGATTCGTCCCGACTTATATCTTCTATACCCTTTTTTCGATCATATTTGGTTTGATCAACTTCACGCTGCTCAAGCCGCTTTTTGACGTGATCTTTGAGCAGGTGGAGCCAGCTTCTCTAGAGCAATACCGTACGCTGCCGCCCTTTTCCTTTTCGGTGGAGTACTTCACGGGACTTTTCAACCATTTCTTTTTGACGGTGAGGGATGATTACGGAAAGATGGGTACGCTGGTATTCGTCTGCATCATCATCGTAATCTCAGTGTTCCTGTCCAATCTGTTCACCTACCTCTCGGGAGTGGTTTTGGCCAAGGTCCGCGCAACGGTCATCAAAGGCATGCGGATGGATATCTTCAACAAAGTTGGGACGCTTCATATTGGCTACTTTTCCAACGAGCGCAAGGGCGACCTCATGTCCAAGATGACCAACGACGTCCAGGAAGTCGAGAACACCATCGTCCAGTCCCTTCGAGTAGTCTTCCGCGAGCCAGCGACGATCATACTCTATTTCTCCGTGCTGTTTTTCATGTCGGTCAAGCTGACGCTCTTCACGATCTTGATTATCCCCATCTCGGGAGCAATCATAGGCGGGATCACCCGCAGACTGAAGAAGCGTGCGGTACAAAGCCAGCAGTCCCTTGGCCGTATCGTCAATATCCTAGATGAAACCCTAGGAGGGATGCGGGTCATCAAAGCCTTCAATGCGGAACGTTTTATTGCGGAAAAATTTGACGAGGAGACGGACTACTACTCCCATGTCAACGTTAGTATGGCACGCAAAAACGAACTGGCTTCGCCTATTTCCCAGTTTCTGGGAGTGAGCGTGGTGGCTGGGATTCTCGTCTATGGAGGCAGTCTGGTGCTCAGCGGGGAGTCGGATTTGGGAGCGTCGGACTTCATCACCTACATCATTATCTTCACCCAAGTGCTGAATCCGGCCAAGGAAATCTCCCGCGCAGTATCGAGCATTCAGCGGGGCATCGCCTCGGCTGAGCGGATTTTCGAGGTCATCAATACCAAAACGCAAATCGAGGCACCGGCGAATCCCAAGCCCATCAGCGGCTTCCAAAAGGCCATCGAATTTGATCAGGTATCGTTTGGCTATGAGGATAAGCTGGTGCTGAGGAATGTCAATTTCAAGCTGGAAAGAGGGAAAACAATCGCGCTGGTAGGGCCATCTGGCGGCGGAAAGTCCACTTTGGCGGATTTGGTCCCGAGATTTTATGACCCAACTTCTGGGGTGATCCGCCTAGATGGCACGGATATCCGGGACTTTTCCCCATCCGATCTCAGGAGTCTCATGGGGATAGTCACCCAGGAATCCATCCTGTTTAACGACACCGTGTTTAACAATATCGCCTTCGGTATCGAAAATGCCACCGAGGAGCAGGTCATCGAGGCAGCCAAAATCGCCAATGCACACGGATTTATTTCCCAGATGGAGAATGGTTACCAAACCTCCATCGGCGAGCGGGGCTCCAAGCTATCCGGAGGACAAAGACAGCGCTTGAGTATTGCTAGAGCGGTACTAAAAAACCCTCCCATTTTGATTTTGGACGAGGCGACATCGGCCCTGGATTCGGAATCAGAGCTGTTGGTACAGGAGGCATTGACCAAGCTCATGAACAACCGCACGACTCTGGTGATTGCCCATCGCCTCAGCACGATACAGCATGCCGATGAAATTCTGGTCATCGAACAAGGCCAAATCGTCCAGCGAGGATCCCACTCCGACCTGATGGCAGTTGACGGACTTTACCAAAAACTATCAAGTATTCAGTCAGTTTGATTAAATTAGAAATCACCAATTGTTCTACTCATGAAAAAAATCGCGCAATTTCTTCAAATCGCACTTTTGCTCTATTTCCTGTTATTCCTTGTTTTTTTCTTTTCATTTGACTCTCTCGGCTCCGCATTTGGGATGGATCCGATCACCCCTGAGTCCATGGTGAAAGTGTTCTTGACAGGCTTCATCCTGTTCGTGGTTACTTGGGCAGCCAGCCGGATGCACCAGAGCTCCATGGACACAGATGCGAAAAAAATGCAAACCGAGATGAACGAACTCAAAGCAAAGCTCTATGACTTCGAGCACCCCAAGACAACAGTTATCCCCAATCCTGCACCTCCGAAGACTCAGGAAGACACGGGAGGGATTATTCGCCCAAGAAAAAATGTCACAGATTAATAAAGATTTAATTTTCGCAATCCAGTATATTGAGGAGACCAAACATCTCCTCTTTTATTTTTCCTATGGTCGCTAAAACTTTTGGGAGCGCCGTCTCCGGAGTCGATGCCAATCTCATCACCATCGAAGTCAATGTAGGACAGGGCACCAGCTTTTTCATGGTGGGCCTGCCAGATTCTGCCGTAAAAGAATCCCAGCAGCGTGTGGAGTCCGCCCTGAAATATTTCAACTACCGCATGCCCCGTCAGAAAGTGGTCGTGAACCTGGCCCCTGCGGATATCCGCAAGGAGGGCTCGGCCTACGACCTGCCCATTGCCATGGGGATACTTCGAGCTTCGGAGCAGGTCTCGTTTTCAGAACTCGAGCGCTACGTGATCATGGGAGAGCTAGCACTTGACGGAAATCTCCGTCCCATCAAGGGCGTTTTGCCCATCGCCATCGAAGCAAGAAAACGAGGGTTCAAAGGTTTTATCCTCCCTCTGGAAAATGCCAAAGAAGCTTCCATCGTAAACAACATTGATATCATCGGCGTGGAGACCTTGGATCAGGCAGTCGATTTTCTTCAAGGGAATCTGGAGATCGAACCTTTGGTCACCGACACACGGGAGATCTTTTACCATTCCTTGGATGATACTGAATTCGACTTTGCAGACGTCCAAGGCCAGGAAAACATCAAACGGGCCATGGAGATCGCCGCCGCAGGAGGACACAACGTGATCATGATCGGACCTCCCGGAGCTGGCAAGACCATGCTGGCTAAGCGCCTGCCTTCTATTTTGCCTCCTCTTTCTCTTCAGGAAGCCTTGGAGACTACAAAAATCCACTCGGTGGCCGGAAAGCTCGGAAAACATGCCTCTCTTTTGGCTCAAAGGCCATTTCGCAGTCCCCACCACACCATCTCCGATGTTGCCTTGGTAGGTGGCGGTGGCAATCCCCAGCCGGGTGAAATCTCCCTGGCACATAACGGCGTACTTTTTCTCGACGAGCTCCCGGAGTTCAAACGTACCGTCCTAGAAGTGATGCGGCAACCCTTAGAAGAACGCAAGGTTACCATCTCCCGCGCAAAGGTATCCGTGGACTATCCCGCCAACTTCATGCTCATCGCCAGTATGAACCCCTGCCCATGCGGCTATTACAACCACCCGGAGAAAGAATGTGTCTGCGGCCCGGGAATCGTGCAACGCTACCTTAACAAGGTAAGCGGGCCGCTTTTGGACCGCATCGACCTGCATGTGGAAGTGACACCGGTTAGGTTTGAGGAAATGACCTCCACGCGCAAGTCAGAGCCGAGCAAGGTAATCCGAGAACGAGTCATCAAAGGACGCGAGCGCCAAAAGACCCGTTTCCAAAATAATCCTGAAATCTACTGCAACGCAATGATGCCTTCCCACTTGGTCAAGGAAATCTGCCAAATAAATGAGGCGGGCAAAACCCTTCTTAAAACAGCCATGGAACGCCTAGGCCTCTCTGCGCGCGCCTATGACCGCATCCTAAAAGTGGCCCGAACCATCGCCGACATTGCGGACAGCGAACACATCCGAGTGGAACATCTGGCAGAAGCCATCCAATACCGAAGCTTGGACAGAGAAGGCTGGGCAGGGTGATTTTCCCCTTCTAGCCTGAGCAAAAACATCAATTTAACAGACTAAAATATCAAAAGACAACAGAATTACCCCGAATCATACCTTATGGAAATAGGAACAGAAATAACAACACTGAGTACCAAACAAAAAATCACCTCATCGATTTTGCCGGCGATCCTTTATGGAGGGCTGGACTTCTTATTTGATTACCTGATGAACGGCGAAGTAAAATACTTTTATAGCCATGTGCTTCAAGGTGTTGGTTTCGGGGCGTTTGTGGGCTTCGGCTTGCCTTATCTGACTGGAAAATTCGGACCTCGCTATGTCGCAAAAATCGGAAAAAGCATCAAACCCGACTTGGCGGAAAATGAGCAAATCGAGGTGGAAGGCCCCGCCAATCTCTTCCGCGGAATTGAAGGTGTGGGTGGAAAACTATTCCTGACGAATGACAGGCTCGTCTTCAAAGCCCACAAGCTCAATATCCAAAACGGTCAAACTGCTATCGACTATAACAAGCTAGCCGAAGTCGCAGGCAGAAAAACAGCAAGCCGGATCGACAATGGAATCCGAATCAAAACAGCAGATGGCAAGGAATACGACTTTGTAGTTGGGAACAGGGACTTGTGGATCGAGAAAATTAATGAAAAAATGCTCTAGGTACACATAGACGTCCAAATTAGGCGGACATGTAAACTAAAGATTCAAAGATAAACGGGTTAGCAGCTATGGAAGTTTGACATGCAAAAACAAAGTGAAAATCGAAAAATGAAGAGAAGCTATTACCAAAATACAGTAGCCGAATTTTTAGGACGCTATCCCGAATAGTGTGTAAATAGATTTTAGGGTTAGTTAGAGTTTTAAACAGTTTCGTGCCTCAAAATCGCCAACTTCTTGTAGCCGCATACCGTTAACCTGCCTCTTTCATAGGCTTATTTTCCCCGTTCCTTTTTACACCAACTAGCTATTCTTCAAATCCTTAGCAGATTGATTGGCTTTGGGTAGATTGGCTGAAAACAAGATTGCCTACATCGATTCCAGACTGGGATAAAGTAGAACACCTTCTGAAGGTAAAGTTCTTCAGAAGGTGTCTTTGATTTTTTTGAAAAGATCTTTGGAAGCATCAGGAATTCAGAGCTTCTAAAACCCGATCCGGGGTGAAAGGCATATGCCTTAAATGTTTTCCAGTTAACTGAAGAAAAGCATTGGCAATGGCTCCAGCCACCATGGGGGTAGCTGTTTCTCCCACTCCTTGGGGAGTTTCTCCAGAAGGAATGAATACCGTTTCAATGCTGTCTGGCGAATCCTGCATTCTCAACAAGGAATAATCATCGAAATTACTTTGCTGGATCCGACCATCCACGACTGAAATTCTTTCTTTGAGGGCACTGCTGATGCCCATGATAATTCCTCCTTCCATCTGGGCCTTGACATTGTCGGGTTGAATGATGGTACCGGCATCCAAAGCAATCCAAACGCGATGCACTTTAATTTCGCCAGTTTCCTTATTCAGAGAAATCTCACAAACACCGGTGCCTAAAGACCCATGTTCTACGAAAGAAATCCCTTTGGCATAACCCTCAGGTGAAGGTTCGGCCCAATTAGAAATTTCCACCGCTTTCTCCAAAGTAGCCAAAGCCCTAGGAGAATTGGCCATTAACTTTCTCCGAAGATTGACTGGATCCATTTTTTGGTCATAGGCAATTTGATCCAACATGGATTCGATCGCAAATTTATTCGGACCATGTCCAACCGATCGCCAGTGCTTCAATCGAATCCCGTGCGTGGTTGATCTCCAATCGGCAATCTGATTCGGAATGGCATAGTGATCGTTTCGGATTCCACTCGCCACCAGGTTTCCTCCATCTCCCACCACTGTATGGGAAAATGCATTAATTGTTCCTGAAGCGTCGACACTTGCTTTGATTCTCTGCAGCGACATCGGTCGATAAGTACCATAGCGGAGGTCATCTTCGCGGGTCCAAATGAGTTTGACAGGTTTTGGAGCTACTTCTTTTGCTAAAACAGCACATTCTTCCACAAAGTCACTGAGACTTCTTCTTCCAAAACCACCTCCCAGATACTGTAAATGGACGTTGACATTTTCAGGAGGAATTCCCAATACTCCCGGAACCCCGAGTTTCGTATCCATTCCCTGCTGACTGCCCACCCAAACTTCAGCTTTCTGCAGATCTTCCGAAACTTGGATGACTGCATTCAGCGGTTCTAATTGGGCATGGTAGACATAATCGTTTTTATAATCGGCCTGGTAGACTTTGGAAGCATTTCGAAAGGCGTTTGAAATATCCCCTTCCTCTGTGATGACCTCTCCTTCTTGATTTTGAGCTGCAATTTTCTCGTATTCCTGATAGATTTCTTCGGAATTGAAGCCTGAGGCGTCCGAGCTACTCCAATCTATTTTGAGTTGGCTTTTTGCTTTCAAAGCTTGCTCTAATTTGTTGGCTATCACACCAATTGCATAGTCATAGGGAACAAGTTTGATCACTCCTTCCATGCCCAAAACTTCGGATTCATTGAGTAAAGTAGGTTTTGCGCCATGGAGATTTCCTCTTTCCAAAACTCCATAAACCATCTCAGGAAGCCGGACGTCAATGGCAAACTGCGCAGTGCCATCAACTTTGGAGGGGATTTCAGTTCGTGGAATTTCTTTTCCTATCAACTTGAAAGTGGCAGGGTCTTTTAGAGGTACTTCTGATAAATCCGGCAAAGTTTCTACAGCAATCAAATAAGGGATCAACTCTCCGTAGGAAATCGTTTTAGCCGATTCTGTATGGGAAACCACACTGTTTTCAACGCTTAACTCTTCCACAGGCACTTTCCAATGCTGAGCTGCAGCATGGAGCAAAATAGACCTTGCTTGTGCACCTGCTGTTCGCATCGTATTGAAATAACTATTGGTAGTTCGGCTACCTACGGTAAACATCATCTTACTGCCAGGAGACCAACCAGGAGAACCGTAAGTTTCACTTTCCTGAGGGGAAAATTCCACTTTTACTTTGGACCAATCGGCATCCATTTCTTCCGCAAAAATCAAAGGCAAAGAAGTCATGGAACCCTGTCCCATTTCTGATGCAGGATTATAAATTATGATCTGACCATCTTCTGAAATCTTCACCCAAGCTGTGATGGCATGTTTTTCGAATTGTTGTTGGATCGTCTTGGAGTCTGAACAGGAAACCAACGCAGGAAAAATCCCAGATGCTCCGATAAATAGTGCGATCCCGCTTGAAGATTTTAGAAATTCTCTACGGTTTAAGGTTCCGCTATTTTTTGATGTGGAAAGCATAACTTATTGGTTTTGGGCTGCCAATTGAATCGCTTGTACAATTCTCAAATAAGTACCACAGCGACAAATATTTCCATTCATATGTGCCTTGATTTCCTCTTTGGAAGGACTTGGATTGTTTTCTAACAAGGCTGCAGCTTGCATAATCTGGCCAGAGTGACAGTAGCCGCATTGGGGTGCCTGCACTTCTACCCATGCTTTTTGAAGGAGATGGTCTCCTCGTTCCGATAAGCCTTCTATGGTTTTGATCTTCTCTCCGTTCGAAAAATCATCTACCGAAAGTACACAGGCCTTCATAGGGGAACCATCCACATGAACGGTACAAGCACCGCATTGCGCAATACCACATCCATATTTGGTTCCTGTCAAACCCAAATGTTCCCTAAGCACCCAAAGCAGAGACGTGCCTTTATCTACCTCTACTGTATGGTTTTGATCGTTGACCGATAGTGTATAGGATGGCATAGATTGACTTTTTTTACTATTCAAATTCACTACTGTCCGAGAAACGGTTTTAAAATTTAGGGTAAACTTCTGAGGAGAAGT
>CAZTJM010000138.1:0-12354 GCA_964613865.1 uncultured Limnohabitans sp.
ACACCCGGGAGAGTAGGTCGCCGCCACATTATTGAAACCCTTTCAGGAAACTGAAAGGGTTTTTTGCGTTGGGGGGGCTGAAGCGGCTGAATCCCATGATTTTTTTTGAGCTCGGCCTGAAAGAACTTTTTGATAGCCAAGACAATTGGCTTTTGAGCAAATGTTAAATGTGTTTTTGGTTCACAAATGCGCTGACTTAGATTCCAACAATCCCTCCCTTCGAATGGGGTATTGAAATAAAACCTGATTTTTATCAGTAATGATGCCTGCATACGTCAGGACTCGCTAGCTGCGCGGCCTCTATTTTTGAGTATAGTTTTTGGCCATGGAATTAAATATACCCCACACCTTTCGACTAGAGTTCCCAGAAGATTTGATCCAGGGATTCTATTGCAAGGTGCTGTCAGAAACATTTCAACCGGAGTCACCGAAAAGTAGCTTTTGCCCCGAAGGCATTGTCCCAACCCTGGTGACGGCAGATTTATTCAAAACCCTAAATTGGCTGCAAAGCGCGAGCCTACAGAATTCCCCGGATCTTGGGTTTCCAGGCATTCCGCTCCTGTTGTTTTCCCAGGCCTTTTCTACTGGCCATTTGCTGTTTCACTATGATGGGACATCCAACTCGACTGAATTGATCAGGAATTTTATATCCCTGTTTGGGAATTTGGTGCAAAACAGCAAGGCAACGATCATTTCTCCCAGTTTTATACCAAAATCCAAGATCAGGGAGGAGCAGGAGGTCATCCAGTTGGTGGCCTCTTCGGTGGCGGAGACAAGTTTTATCAAGTTCAATTTTACGAGGATCGGTGATTTCTGGTCATACGGGATGAAGCACGGCTGTACGTTGTTGGTGACATCCAGACATTACCAAGCGGATCTGTTGAGGCTTCTTTTGCAGTTTTTTGACCGAAAGGCAATCAACCATCCCCTTTCATTTTATCTGTCCGTCTAGCAGCGATGAGGGAAAAACGCAATCGTGCCAAAAAAGCTTGTCGGGTGATTTTCAAAAGGCCAATGAGATGAAGCAGATCTTTCCAACCCACACCGATTCCAAATGCTATCACTGCGGAGAAGACTGCGAACTCGAACCCGTTCGTTTTGACGGAAAGGAGTTCTGCTGCCAAGGATGTAAGCTGGTATATGAGGTTTTGGCCCAAAACGATCTTTGCGAGTTCTATACTTTGGATTCCAATCCCGGGAAAAGCCAGAAAGGAAATTTCAAACAGAAAAACCGTTTTGACTACCTCGATGACCCGGAGGTTGTTGGGAAGATGCTCGATTTTAGGAACGAGACTGAATGTCACATCACATTTTACGTTCCCCAGATTCATTGCAGCTCCTGTATCTGGTTGTTGGAAAATCTCTTTCAGATCAATTCCGCTATTGTGGGTAGCAGAGTTGATTTTATCAAGAAGAAAGTTCAGGTCAAATTTCTTCATGAACGGATCGGCCTCAAGGAAGTGGTCAACTTGCTTTCAGTCCTGGGCTATGAGCCCAATCTGAAACTCTCTGACCTTAGTCAAGAAAAGACAAGCCACTTGGACCGCAGAACATTGACCAAGCTTGGCGTAGCCGGATTTTGCTTTGGAAACATGATGCTGTTCAGCATTCCCGAATATTTTTCGGAGGCGAAACTGCTCGGCCAAGACTTTAAGGGACTGTTTGACTACCTCAATGTCCTACTGGCTCTTCCGATCGTTTTTTATGCTGCAAGCGATTATTATCTGTCTGCATGGCATGCTGTCCGCCAGCGAAAAATGAACATGGATGTGCCCATAGTACTCGGGATTTTCGCTTTCTTTTTATACTCCCTCTGGGAGATTTTCACCCAAGGAAACGCGGGATATCTGGACAGCTTGGGCGGTTTGCTGTTCTTTTTGCTTCTAGGAAAGATATATCAACAGAAGACTTTCGCTACGCTAGAATTTGATAGAGACTACAAGGCCTACTTTCCGATCGCGGTGACCCGGGTATCCAAAGACGCCGAGGAGGTTATTCCCCTGACCAAGGTCAGACTCGGAGATGTGCTGCTGGTGAGGAACGAGGAGTTGGTCCCTGCGGATTCCGTTCTTTTGGACAGACAGGCAAATATCGACTATAGTTTCGTCACCGGAGAGGAAGTGCCGGTGCCTGTGCAAAAAGGAGACTTGATCTACGCAGGAGGAAGGCAAAGGGGAGAGGCAGTACTCCTGACCGTACAGAAACTTCCCTCACAAAGCTATCTGACCGACCTATGGAACAATGGGGAAAACAAGAGTCTGAACTCCAGACTGTTGGAGCCCTTGGCAAACCGAATATCCGGTGTATTTACTTGGACAGTCTTGGCCATTGCGGTGATCGCATTTGGCTATTGGATAGGCCGGGATGCCTCGGTCGCAGTCAAAGCATTTACCACCGTACTGATTGTTTCCTGTCCTTGTGCCCTTTCCATGTCGACTCCTTTCACACTAGGCAATACGTTGAGGATTTTTGGAAAGGCGAAGTTTTACCTGAAAAATGCTTCCGTGGTCGAAAAACTTGCCCTGGTCGATACGCTGGTCTTCGACAAGACAGGAACTTTGACAAATCCGTCCCGAGCCTCCATTGAGTATTTTGGCGAAAATCTCACTTCGGAAACCAAATCGATCATCAAGGGAATGGTCAGGCAATCCACTCACCCCCTTAGCAACCGAATCAGTCAATGGCTCGGGAACCAAGAAGTAGAAGTGCTTTCGGAGGTAAGGGAGGTGCAAGGTGCAGGGCTTGAATCGCTATATAGGGGACAGCTGTTTCGACTAGGGTCAAGGGAATTTGCAGGTGTCGGAAAAGATGAACCTAATGATGTTGGCAATTTTGTCTATCTGAGTGTCGAGGGAGTCTTCTTGGGTTATTTTCTTATCCGCTCTGGGCTTCGCGAAAGCGCGCCAGACGTAGTCAACACACTTTCGAAGGGGTTTGAACTCCATGTGCTCTCGGGAGATCAGGATCACGAAAGAGATACGCTGACCAAGAAACTTGCCTCCGATATCCGATACAACTTTAACAAAAGTCCATCTGACAAACTCCATTACATAAAGGCTCTCAGCGAGCGCGGACACCAGACGATGATGCTCGGTGATGGGCTCAACGATGCCGGAGCTCTCCAGCAGAGTCTGGTGGGGATTGCGATTACGGATCAGGTGAGCCATTTTTCTCCTGCCAGCGACGCGATTTTGGACGCAGGTTCATTCTCCAAGATTCCCAATTTCCTGGCTTTCGCCAGAGATAGCCGACTCATTATCAAGGCCAGCTTTGGTCTTAGTTTTCTCTACAATTTCGTCGGATTGGCTTTGGCAGTGCAGGGACTTCTGAGTCCGGTACTTTGCGCGATTCTGATGCCGCTGAGCAGTATTTCGGTGGTGGTATTTTCCACTTTGGCTACCCATATCATGGGGATTCGCAAGGGATTAATACACTTAAACAAACACTAATATGGAAGTCATCTTTCTTTTAATAGGTATCAGTTTAGTCCTGGCAGTCACATTTTTGGTTCTCTTTTTCAGAGCTATGAAAGGCGGGCAGTTTGACGACGACTATACGCCATCCGTGAGGATGCTATTTGAAAACCAGCCAAAAAAAACAATAAAAGATCAACCGAAAAAATCAAAATCCTATGAATGATTCTACTTTGGAGCGGTTTTACTACGACAATAAGATTGTCAAGTACTTCAGCGCAGCCACCATCATCTGGGGGCTGATCGGAATGGCGGTGGGCCTGCTGGCAGCTACGCAGCTCTTCCTGCCCGAGGCCAACCTGGGCAACCCCTACACCACATTTGGACGGATTCGTCCCCTGCACACAAACGCGGTCATCTTTGCCTTCGTCGGCAATGCGATCTTCGCAGGGGTGTATTACTCCATGCCCCGGCTACTAAAGGCTCCGATGTGGAAGGAGTCGCTGAGCTGGTTTCACTTCTGGGGCTGGCAATTGATCATCCTCTCGGCGGTGATCACGCTGCCGCTTGGGCTCACCACTTCCAAGGAGTATGCGGAGCTGGAATGGCCCATTGACATTGCCATCACGCTGGTATGGGTAGCCTTTGGTGCCAACATGATCGGTACACTGATCAATCGACGCGAGCGGCACATGTACGTCGCGATCTGGTTTTATCTGGGATCTTTGGTGACGGTCGCCGTCCTGCACATTTTCAATTCCTTTGAGCTGCCGGTCTCTTTTTTCAAAAGCTATTCCGCCTACGCCGGGGTGCAGGACGCGCTGGTGCAGTGGTGGTATGGGCATAATGCGGTGGCATTCTTCCTGACTACGCCATTCCTAGGCATGATGTATTATTTCTTGCCAAAAGCAGCCAATCGTCCCGTCTATTCCTACAAGCTTTCGATTATCCACTTCTGGTCATTGATCTTTATCTATATGTGGGCAGGCCCTCACCACCTGCTTTACACTGCTTTGCCCGAATGGGCACAAGTATTGGGCACCGCTTTCTCGGTGATGCTGATCGCTCCGTCTTGGGGCGGGATGGTCAATGGTCTCCTGACACTGCGTGGAGCTTGGGACAAAGTTCGGACTGAACCCGTATTGAAATTTATGGTCGTGGCCGTCACAGCCTACGGTATGGCGACCTTCGAAGGGCCCTTGCTTTCCCTCAAAAATGTCAACGCCATCGCCCACTACACCGACTGGATCGTAGGTCACGTACACATCGGTGGCTTGGGCTGGAATGGCTTCCTGACTTTCGGGATGCTGTACTGGATGTGGCCAAGACTGTTCAAAACCAATCTCTACTCTACCAAGCTGGCCAACACTCACTTCTGGCTGGGAACCTTGGGTATCATCTTCTATGCGCTTCCGCTCTACGTCTCTGGCTTGACCCAGTTCATGATGCTCAAGGAGTTTAACGACGCAGGCCGATTGGCTTACCCTAACTTCCTGGAGACGGTAATTCAGATCGTACCGATGTATATGCTTCGCGCATTGGGTGGAGCAATGTACCTGAGTGGTGCCTTCATCATGGTGTACAACATGTGGAAGACCGCCAAGCAGGGGACTTTCGCAGCCACTGAGGAAGATCAGGCTCCAGCTTTGGCCAAAAAATTCCGCCACGAAGCTGGAGAATTCTGGCACAGAGCCTGGGAGAGAAAGCCCATTTTCTTCACCGTCTTGGCTACGCTCGCCATCGCAATCGGTGGTGCGATCGAGATCATCCCGACGCTTTTGGTCGAGTCCAATGTGCCTACCATCGCTGCAGTGAAGCCTTATACACCACTGGAGCTAGAGGGACGGGATCTCTACATCGCCAACGGCTGCGTGGGCTGTCATTCGCAGATGATCCGGCCGTTCCGGGCTGAGACAGAGCGGTATGGAGAATACTCCAAGGCGGGGGAATTCGTATATGACCGACCATTCCTCTGGGGATCTAAGCGTACCGGGCCGGATCTGCACCGCGTGGGTGGAAAATACCCAGACAGCTGGCACTACCACCACATGGTGGATCCGCGATCCATGTCCCCGGGTTCTCTTATGCCTCCCTACCCTTGGATGACGACCAACGTGCTGGACATCTCTGATCTGCCTGCTAAAATCAGGACGCTTCAGAAGCTGGGAGTGCCTTATCCAGAGGGATTTGACCAGCAAGCGACAGGCGAGTATGAGGCGCAGGCCGCCAAAGTGGTCGCGAATCTAAAAGACGCAGGTGTGGAAGTCGCTCCGAATACAGAGATCGTCGCGCTGATCGCCTACCTCCAGCGACTGGGAACTGATATCAAGCAAAAGCCAACCGCCTCCAACCAATAACTCCTGAAGCCATGTACAAAGAAATCTTAAGATCAATCGAAAACGTGGAGATTTATCCGATCATTTCGCTGATCATCTTCGTGTTATTTTTTGCCGGAGTGTTTGTCTGGGTCGTAACCACACCCAAAGCCCATATCAAACACATGGAAAATCTCCCTTTGGACGACAACGATTCAAACCCCCGCCACCCATGAAAAAGACGTTTGCAATACTTGCTCTATTGGGCCTGAGCTCATTTCCGGTTTTGGCCCAGACCGAAAACTCCGAATGGTTTGCCCAGCTGCAGGCGATGGATTCGGGACAATTGACACTCCTTGCTATTCTGGGGATGGTTCTTCTGGTGATCGTTATCCTGCTTGTTTTGATGGTATACCTTATGTCTTTCATGGCCGAGGTGCTTCGAAGGGAAAATCCCGAGTTGGCCAGCGAGCCGAGCTGGTGGGACAGTTTCAAGGAACGCTATGTCACGGGCAAAGTGGACGCAGTGGGTGGAAAAGAAGAAAAAGCGAAGCTGATGAGCGACCATTCCTACGATGGCATCACCGAGCTGGACAACTTTATGCCGCCTTGGCTGCAGTGGGTGTTTATCGGTACCATACTATTTGCAGTGGTCTATTTTGTCAACTATTCCGTGCTGGGCAACGGTCCCACGGGAGTTGAGGAATATGAAGAAGAGATGCGACTCGAGGCAATAGCCGCCGACCTCAGAAAGGCCAACCAAGCGGCGGCCATCGATGAAAACACTGTAGTCTTCGATGAGTCGGCTACTGCGCTAAGCGCCGGGAAGACCCTATTCGAAACCAACTGTGCTGCCTGCCACGCGGCAGACGGAGGTGGGGGAGTCGGGCCAAACCTTACCGACGAGTACTGGCTTCACGGTGGTTCGATCAAGGAAGTCTTTACGGTGGTCAAATACGGTGTCATCGAGAAAGGCATGATTCCTTGGCAGGATCAGCTTAGTCCGGAGGAAATCCAACAAGTCTCCTCCTATATTCTGACACTGAAGGGGACAAGCCCCGCCAACCCGAAAGCACCACAGGGTGAGCCCTATTCCGCCGCTCCTGCGGAAAGCCCTGCTCCGGCAGACAGTACTGCCGTGGTAGCTTCACTTTAGTGTATTAATCGCTGCCGGGAGGGGAGCTTCCGGCAGCAATTCTGCTTCGATTATGGCAAAGAAGAATCAAAACCCCAATCTCAATCCAGATATGTTCCGCGATGCCATTGGCACGGTGCGGGATGATGGGAAGCGGATCTGGGTCTATCCCAAAAAGGTAAAGGGATTTTTCTACCGCTACCGTACCTACTTCTCATGGCTGCTGCTCGCGATCCTGTTTGCTGGGCCATTTATCAAAGTGGGCGGAAGGCCCTATATGCTCTTCAATATTTTCGAGCGGAAGTTTATCATCTTCGGAGCGGTATTTTGGCCCCAGGATACCATTCTCTTGATTTTTTTGCTTCTGATTCTGGTGATCTTTGTGATACTGTTTACGGTGGTGTTTGGTCGGGTCTGGTGTGGCTGGGCCTGTCCGCAGACGCTTTTCATGGAGATGGTTTTCCGTAAAGTCGAATACCTCATCGAAGGCGATGCCAACCAACAGCGAGCACTCAACGAGTCGCCCTGGACGGGGGAGAAAATCTGGAAAAAAGGGCTCAAATACTCAGTTTTTACTCTTTTCTCCCTTATCATCGGTCACTTGGTGATGGCCTATCTGATCGGAGTGGATCAGGTCCGGGAGATCGTCACCCAGCCACCTTCGGCTAACATGGCGGGTTTCATCGGCCTACTAAGCTTCTCGGGAATTTTCCTCTTTGTCTTTGCCTGGTTTAGGGAGCAGGCATGTATCGTGGTATGTCCTTATGGACGATTGCAGGGCGTTCTTTTGGACAATAACAGCATCAACGTGATGTACGACTATGTCCGCGGCGAACCCCGAGGTCCGATCCGAAAGAGCGCTACGGTCGAAGCTCCCAAAGGTGACTGCGTCGATTGCAGTCTCTGTGTACAAGTCTGCCCGACAGGGATCGATATCCGAAATGGGATCCAGATGGAATGCGTGAACTGCACCGCCTGCATCGATGCCTGCGACGAGGTGATGCTCAAAGTGGATCGTCCGACCGGTCTAATCCGCTACGCCTCTGAAAACAGCGTGAAGGAAGGTACACAGAAGCTGTTCACAGGGCGAGTTAAGACCTTTTCGGTCATTTTGGTGGTGCTGGTTGCCGCTTTTGTGGCCCTGATAGCTACGAGGGATGAACTGGAGGGCACGATCACACGCTTTCCCGGTATGACCTACCAGCAGCGCGAGGATGGCAAGGTGTCCAACCTGTATAACATTACCTTGATCAACAAGACCTTTGAGTCCCAACGAGTGGAGATAAACGCCCTTTCCGACGGGATGGAAGTCGAAATCGTGGGAGCTAAAGACTGGGTCATGGAGCCCCAATCGCGATTTGAAGGCCGGTTTTTCTTGGTCAGAAACCAAGCGGAAGTAAAAGTCCCGCAGGAGAAAATCATGCTTCAACTCGTAAGTCACGGGGAAGAATTTGACGAAATTGAAACAAACTTTATGGCTCCTGTGGGTGCCGCAAATCAATAAACTATGGATTGGGGAAAAGGAATTTTATTGACAATCATCGCCTTTGTCGGCTTTATCATGACTTTGGTGGTGATATCGGTTAGACAGGATGACATCCATCTGGTGACTGAGAATTACTACGAAAAAGAAATCAAATACCAGGATCAGATCGATAGAGAGTCTGCAAGTGCAAACTTGGATCGTGAAGTCTTGCAGTTTGACGCTCAGAGCAAATCTATTCTTTTGGATCTGCCAGTAGGTGCCAAAGGAAGCCTCCAACTGTTTCGCCCGTCTGATGCCAGACTGGATCGGGAGTTTGCATTGGAGATCACGGATCTCGGGAAGACCAGCGTCTCGCTGGGTCAATTGAAATCCGGCTATTGGAAAGTTCAGCTCACTTGGACGGAAGATGGCGTGGAGTTTTACCAAGAAAAGAAAATCAATCTCTGATGATTTGGACTGCCTTGGTTTTAGGTTTTTTGGGATCATTCCATTGCATCGGAATGTGTGGCCCAATTGCCTTGGCTGTAGGTGGCAATGGATCAAAAACTTTTCTCTTTAATAAGATAGTCTATAATCTTGGGAGAAGCCTAACCTATTCTGGATTGGGACTGCTCGTTGGCAGCATTGGTTTTTCTCTTTCGCTTGCGGGCGTACAGCAAGGCCTTTCCCTAGTCATGGGGCTCACGCTCGTACTTTTGTCATTCGCCTACAAAAAATCCGAAAAGATTGCTGCCCTTCCCTACCTCAATAGATTGGTAACTTGGATTAAAGGTAGGCTTTCTCGGTATATGAGATCAGGAAGTAAGCTGGCATTTTTTACCACGGGTCTCCTGAATGGACTTCTACCCTGCGGGATGGTGTACATGGCACTCGTGGTGGCTATGGGTTTACAGGAGCCGCTTTTGGGCGCTGTCTACATGTTTTTTTTCGGCTTGGGTACCATTCCGCTGCTTCTTGGCCTGATGGTGTCGGGAAGCCTTCTTCCAGTCGCCCGCAGACAGCAAGTGCAGCGCCTTATCCCATATCTGGGAGTTTTGATAGGGGTGATGCTTGTGTTTCGGGGCTTGGGACTTGGGATACCCGGTTTGAGTCCAGAGCTAGCCGTCTTTGACTACGGCACCCAGCAAGTGGAGATCACGATGTGCCGCTGATCAGATGGCTTTGCTAAACTGGGTTTTTGCCTCTTTCTTCTCCAGCATTCTCAGGTCAAAAAGGGAGCAAATGTTCCGCACTACACCCATTCCTTCCTCAGAGACCTGTACGTGTAGTCCGGTAGAGTTCAGCAATTCTTCATTTTCCATCTCACGGATTGATTCAAGACTCGATGCGGGGAGTTGATCCCAGATGGAGAATGGTACTTCGGCTTCGCCTCTGCAGATCAGATCCAAGATAACTTGCCGGACTCCGAGGTCGATTTCGGAGAGATGATGGCCTTTTACGATCGGGATTCTATGTTTGTCGATCTCACGCTGGTAGCATTCCACAGATTTTTCGTTTTGGGCAAATCCATACCAGACATCGCTGATACTACTGGCTCCCAAGCCCAACAACATTTTTGTGGCAAGCGTGGTATATCCCATAAAGTTGCGATGTAGGTCTCCAGTTTTTTTTGCCAGACAAAGTGGGTCGTCTGGGAGGGAGAAATGATCCATTCCCACTTCCTCGTAGCCAAGTTCTAGTAATCTTTCTTTTCCAAATTCATACAAAGCCCTTTTTTCAGTTTCATCCGGAAGATAATTGTGATAGCTCTTTTGGGCGGGAAATGTCGAAGGCAGGTGCGCGTAGCTGTAGAAGGCAATTCGCTCAGGCCTGAGTTCCGCCACTTTATCGAAGGTCCTCGATAGGGTGGCCAAGGCTTGATGGGGTAGTCCGTAGATCAGGTCAAAATTCACAGAACTGTAGCCGAGGTTTCTGGCATTTTCGGTGGCTTCTTTTACCTTTTCAAAGGGTTGGATTCTATGGATTGCTTTTTGGACATCCAAATCAAAGTCCTGAATGCCATAGCTGACCCGGTCAAAGCCGAGCTTCGCCAAGGCGGCCAGGTGTTCGTAAGTGGTGTTGTTGGGATGCCCTTCGAAGCTGAATTCTTTATTGGCGCTTGTGTCAGCGGATTCAATAATCGTTGAAATCAAGAAACTGAGCGATTCTGGAGAAAAAAAAGTGGGAGTTCCGCCTCCCAAGTGAATAGCAGAAATCTTCGGCTTTGACGGGAAGACGGTTAGGTACTTTTGCCATTCCTCCAATAGCGCCTGAAGATATGGAGTTTCGACTTGATGGTTTTTGGTGATGCGCTTATTGCAACCGCAATAGGTGCAGAGACTTTCGCAAAAAGGAAGGTGGATATAAAGACTGATCCCCTCCTTCTTTCCGAATTGATCAAAAGCTTTTCGGACCAAAACGTCCCAGTCTTTCTCAGTTACGTTGTTTTCCCAAAATGGGACGGTTGGATAGGAGGTATAGCGGGGTACAGGCCGATTGTATTTCCGGATCAAGTCTGGGGATAGTGCCATTTGCGCTCGAATTTGACGCAAGGTGGAAAATCTATATAGCTCAAAACTTGACAAGGATTGGCTCGAAAACTGACTTTTGTCAGGGCGTGATTTTCAGGAATGTTTCCCTGGAGACTAGTCGAGCAGAAAGTTGTTGAAGAAAGTACTCTTCAAAGCCAGCCAGGCTAGGAAGAATAAGATCGCCCAGAACAGGTAAATTCGGTAGTAGTCCGTGGTTTCCTTGTAGCGGTTTTCGAGGATCTCGGCTTTTTCCAAAGTGTTTATCCTGTCGAAAACCTGCTGTAGCGTGGTTCCGTCAGATGCTCTGTAGAATTCCCCATTTCCGATCCGTGCGATCTCGCGGAGTGTCGTTTCGTCAAGGTAGCTTTGTACCATCTGGGGCCGGCCAAAAAAGTCCGTTCCATAGGGTACCATCCCGTCCTTTCCGACCGCTATCGTGTAGATCTTGATATCAAAGGCAGAAGCCAGTTGGGCTGCAAAAAGCGGGTCGACATTTCCTGCATTGCTTTCCCCGTCGGAGAGCAGGATCATTACTTTGGAGGGCGTATCGCTCTCCTTCATACGATTGGTTCCTGCCGCGATGGCAGATCCGATGGCGGTTCCTTTTGGCTCGATCATATCGAATGAGATGTCCGAAATCATCGAGGTGAGCAGCTCATAGTCGTTGGTCAGGGGAGCGAGGGAATAGGCTTCACCCGCGAATACTACCATGCCAATCCTATCCCCGAAACGCCCGTTGATAAATTCAATCGCAGTATTTTTAGCGGCCTCGAGCCGGTTGGGGGTAAAGTCCTGAAGATCCATGGATTCAGAGATATCCATGACCAATAGAATGTCGATGCCTTCGGTATACTGCTCCACCCGCTCATTGCTTCGCTGGGGTCGTGCCAGGGCGATGACGATGCCGATCAGTGCGAGGAAGAAAAAGCCGGTCGGAACCAGACGCAGATAGGTCCATGGATTTCCCCGAGTGATCCGCTTGGGGAGAGAAAGTTCCAGAACTGGTTTTTTCAGGAATTTGATCGCCTTACGAATCAGAATCAGCACGGGAATAATCCACAGGAGATTGAGTAGAATGGGATTTTCCCATTCGTAGGTCTTGAATGTCTCCGGCAAAAACCAAGACCAGTCAAAAAATTCAGCGAGCTGCTCTCTCATTTCTGATTTGGGTTAGTTTTTCCTGGTATTTTGTCCGCGCCACTTCCAAGAGATAATTGGTGGAAGTTTCCGAATTGGCCTCTTTTCCTGCATAGATGATCATGTCGATCGAGCGGAGCGCTTTGAAGATTTCCTGGTCTCCCAAGGCTTCGGAGATTTCGCTGGAAGTCCACTCTTGGAACGGCAGGTCGGTGATGGATTCCATGTAGCCCTTCCATAGCCCGATGACCTCATCAGCAAGCTCAAGGGCCGGGCTTTGGACCAGCAAGGCGGAAAGTTTTTTGAATTTTCGCTCAAATTGCACCCAGCGGAGTTTTTCCCGGTTTCGCTTAAAGAT
>CAZTJM010000139.1:0-12187 GCA_964613865.1 uncultured Limnohabitans sp.
ACAATCGCCTTTTCCCCGGAAGTCATGTTCTCGAACAAGCTCATCTTGGAAAGGATGTATTTGTCTATCTCATACTCGTAGCGATCCAGATGATCTGGAGTAATGTTGGTCAGGATTGCAATCGTCGGCTTGAAAGTCTGAAAGCCGTCGATCTGGAAACTGGACACTTCAATCACCCACCAGTCATGGTCTCTTCCGACCAATTGACCCGCCCAGCTTTGGCCTACGTTGCCGGCCAATCCTACATCGTATCCAGCATCCCGGAGCAGATGATAGGTCAGTAGCGTAGTCGTGGTTTTTCCGTTGGTACCTGTGATCGCGATGACTTTCCCTTTGCTGAAGCGGAATGCAAACTCAAGCTCATCAATCACCGGAATGCCTTTTTCCCTGGCGGCTTTTACTAGAGGAGCTTTCTCTGGAATGCCCGGACTTTTGATGATCAAATCGCTAGACAGTATTTTTGCTTCGCTGTGCCCGCCTTCTTCAAAGTCTATACCCGCATCACGAAGCGACTGCTTTCTTTGCTCCGAAATAGTGCCCAGATCAGAAACCCAAACCCCATAGCCTTCCCGTTTTGCGAGCATCGCTGCTCCCAATCCGCTTTCTCCGGCTCCAAGGATGGCTATCTGTTCCATTTTTCTATCTCAATTTCAAAGTCGCTAGACTGATGACTGCCAGAAGGATTCCCACAATCCAAAACCGCGTCACGATCTTGGCCTCATGGATTCCCTTTTTTTGGTAGTGGTGGTGAAGCGGCGACATGAGGAAAATCCTTCTGCCCTCGCCGTATTTTTTTCGTGTGTATTTGAAGTAGCTCACTTGGAGCATCACGCTTACATTCTCGATGAGGAAAATCCCGCACATGATGGGGATCAGCAGCTCTTTGCGCAGCGTAAGAGCCAGCACCGCAATCACTCCACCGAGCATCAGTGAGCCAGTGTCACCCATGAATACCTGCGCGGGGTAGGCATTGTACCAGAGGAAGCCGATGCAGGCTCCGATAAATGCCGAAGCGAAAATCACCAGCTCTCCCGAATTGGGGATATACATGATGTTGAGGTATTGGGAGAAGATGGCGTTACCGCTCAGGTAGGCGAAGATTGCGATCGCCAAGCCAATGATCGCGGATGTTCCTGCCGCCAGTCCGTCGATACCGTCGGTAATATTGGCCCCGTTGGACACGGCCGTGATGATGAAGATGGCGACCAGGATGTAGAGCACCGGCACGGCGGATTCGCCGAAGAATCCCAGGATTTTCCCATAGTCCAGCTCGTTGTTTTTCACAAAAGGAATGGTGGTCTTCAGCGCTTTGACGTCTTGGAAGGAAGGCGTCTCAACAATGCCCTCCTCGATGGAGACCGGCGTGGAAAACTCCCGGATCACCACATCGTCGTTGTAATACAGCGTGGACCCTACAATGATCCCGATTCCGATTTGCCCGACGATCTTAAACCGCCCTTTAAGTCCTTCCTTGTTTTTGCGGAACACTTTGATGTAGTCATCCAAAAACCCAATCAGGCCCAGCCACACCGTCGAAATCAACAGGAGGATGATGTAGATATTGTCCAAGTTTGCAAATAGCAGCGTGGGAATCAGGATGGCGGCGATAATCATGAGCCCACCCATGGTAGGCGTGCCTTTCTTTTGGCTTTGGCCTTCCAAGCCCAAGTCGCGCACGGTTTCGCCAATCTGTCTGCGACGGATCCAAGAGATGATATTTTGCCCAAAGGTGATCGTAATGATCAGGGAGAAAACTGCCGCCATCCCCGCACGGAACGAGATGTAGCGAAACACGCCCGTTCCGGGGATGTCCAGCACTCGATCTAGGTAGTCAAAAATGGGATAAAGCATATCAGTTTTCGGTCATTTGTTCTAAAATCTCTGTCACTACCTCGGCATCGTCGAAGTGGTGCTTTACTCCTTTGATTTCTTGGTAGTCTTCATGTCCCTTTCCTGCGATCAGGATAATGTCTCCCTTTTTGGAAAGCATCACCGCGGTCTTGATGGCTTCTCGCCGATCTTCTATGGTCAGGGTTTTTCTCAAATCAGTTGGCCCTATCCCCGCCTGCATGTCCCGCAGGATGTCCATGGGTTCTTCGAAGCGTGGATTGTCCGAGGTAAAAATGGCTTTGGTGCTCTCGCTGACAGCAATCTTTGCCATAACCGGACGCTTGGTTTTGTCCCGGTTTCCCCCGCAGCCCACCACGGTGATTAATTGCTCGTTTCCGTTGCGCACGCCGTTGATGGTTTTGAGCACATTGTCCAGCGCATCAGGCGTGTGGGCATAGTCCACAATCGCTATGATTCCTCCGATGGCGATCCGGTCAAAGCGTCCTTTTGCCCCCCTGATACCGGAAAGCATCCGGAGTACTTCGTCTTCGTCTTCTCCCAGAAGCACGGCTACGCCGAGTACTCCTAGTAGATTGTAAGCGTTAAAGGCTCCAATCATCCTAAACCAGATCAGCTTGTTGTTGATCTCCAGTTCCAGCCCCTCGAGAGTATTGGAGATGATTTTGCCTTTGAAATCAGCCGCCGACTTCAATGCGAAGGTTTGGTGGACGGCTTTACAGTTTTGCAACATCACCATGCCACGCTTGTCGTCGCCATTCACCAGAGCAAAAGCATCCTTGGGAAGCTCGTCGAAGAGTTTCTTCTTGGCTTTGATGTACTCGTCAAATGTCCCGTGATAGTCCAGGTGATCGTGGGTGATGTTGGTAAACACGGCTCCCGCTAGCTTCAGTCCTGCAATCCGCTCCTGCACGATGGCATGGGAGCTCGCTTCCATAAAACAATGCGTGCAGCCTTGGTCTGCCATCTTGCGAAGCAATGCCTGCACACTCACCGCATCAGGAGTGGTATGGGTGGCTGGGATGACGACTTCGTTGATCTTGTTTTCCACCGTGGAAATCAACCCCGTGCTGTAGCCCATGGCGACGAAGAGCTGGTGTAGCAGTGTCACGGTGGTCGTTTTGCCGTTGGTACCGGTCACGGCGACTACCTTGATTTTTTCTGAGGGATTATCGAAAAAGTTGGAAGCGATGATTCCCAAGGCTTTGGCAGAATCCACCACCTGCACATAGGTGATTTCTTCTTGAATGGCTTCGGGAAGCATTTCACACACGATCACCGTCGCTCCTTTTTCAAGAGCCGCGGCGATGAACTCGTGCCCATCCACCTGGGTACCCGCTACTGCGACAAAAGCGGATCCAACCTCGACTTTTCGGCTGTCAAAGACTATTCCGCTTACCTCGCGCTCCATGTCTCCCATGGTCGAAGTGAGCGAAACTTTGTACAATATGTCCTTGAGCACTTTCATCTATCCCAATACCAAGTTTATCGTTGCATTTTTGCCAAGCTGGCTGCCGGGGGCGAGCGACTGCTCGAGCACTTTCCCTTTGCCTTTGTAGATTACTTTCAGACCCTTGTTTTCCAAGATAAAAAGGGCGTCCCGCAGGGGCATCCCAAAGACATCGGGCACCACGGCCTTGTCCGTATCGTTCACCTTCAGCTCAAATCTCTCCGCAATCTTGGCAGGCATCACCCAGTCCTCAGCCGTGGGGCTGTCGACCGAAAGACCCAGCGTCTCGAAAATCCCCTGAAGTTCTTCTCCCTTACCCGCGCCGATGTGGGGCATTTTGGTGTTTTGGTTTTCAGCAAGGAAAATCTTGGACTGATCCACGGGATTCAGTTCCATGTCCAAGGCGTAGATTCTATCCGCGATCTCCTTGAATACTGGAGCCGAAACGTCTCCGCCATAAGCCGCAAAGCCATTGGGGCTGTCGATCACGACGATCATGCTGTATTTGGGCCGATCTGCCGGGAAGTAACCGGCAAAACTCGTATAGTAGGTTTCGGTATATCGTCCGTTGACTATCTTCTGGGCAGTTCCGGTCTTGCCGGCGATTTGGTAATTGTCGTTCAGGATATTTTTGGCGGTGCCGCGAGTCACCACTCCTTCAAGCAACTCCTTCAACTGTCCTATCGTCTTTTCAGAGGCAATCTTCTCGCGCAAAACCTCTGGCTCAAAGGTCTCCACTTCGACGTTTCCCCTTCCCACCGCTTTCACGAAAATCGGCTTCATCATCACACCGTCATTTGCCACGGCATTGTAGAAGGCCAGCGTATGGATAGGATTGAGCTTGGATTCATAGCCTATGGAAATCCACGGAAGGGAGGTTCCATACCAGGTCTTTGTCCCCGGTTTTTTGAAAAAGGGCTTGCCCTCGCCTGCCAATTGGAGTTGGAATGGCTCCGCCAAACCAACCTTGTCCATGTAAGCCATAAACTTGGATGGACTGGAGCCAAAGTGCATATCCACCAATTTGGAGATGGCGACATTGGACGACTTCTCAAATGCTTCGCGGATGGTAATTGTGCCAAATCCACCGTTTTTGGCATCATACATAGTCTGGTTGTAGAACCGATGCGCGCCGTTGCCGGTTTCAACTTTCTCATTCAGGCTGATTTTGTTTTCCTCCAAAAGAGCCAGCATGGACAGCAGCTTGAAGGTTGAGCCTGGCTCGGTGCTTCCGATGTCACCCACTGCATAGTTGTAGCTCTCTGAATAGCCCACACCGCTCTTGTTGCGCTGTAGGTTTGCCATGGCCTTGATGTGGCCGGTCTTTACTTCCATCACGATCACCGAGCCAAAGGCTGCCTCCCGATTGGTCAACTGCCTTCTCAGCGCCGTCTCTGCCACGTCTTGGATATTCACATCCAAAGTCGTGAATACGTCGTAGCCATTATCCGGCTTGATGTCTTCCGCGTCAAAGACCGGCTTCCAGCTTCCGCCTGCCAGTCTTTGAAAAAGCGCCTTCCCGTCTTTTCCTTTCAGGTAGTTGTTGAAGCTGTATTCGATTCCGGCACCGTAGTCGTCTTCATTTAAAAATCCGACTGTTCGGCTGGCTAGGGAATTGAAGGGTCGGTATCTTTTTTCAACTTTTTCGAAGATCACTCCCCCGCCCAATCGCCCTTCACGGAAAATCGGCCAAGAGGTCATCTTCTGCATATCCTGGTAGCCAATCTGCTTTCGGTTCAGGATGAGGTAGCGTTTCTTGTCCCCCCGTGCGTCCTGAATCATACGCTTGTAAGCGGTTGCAGACTTGTCTTTGTAAAAGGCTGAAAGTTTCTTGGAAAGCGAATCGATGCCAGCCTTAAACTTGGCATCCTTGGCCATAGTCGGATCTATCGCGACTCGATAAAAAGGCAAACTCGTCGCCAAAAGACTTCCGTCAGCCGCATAGATATTTCCCCGGGTCGCAGGCACTTCACGAAACTGGAAGTTCACCTGCTCCGCTTTTGCGCGCCACTTATCCCCTTCCTTGAGCTGCACTACGGCGATCTTATACGGAATCGCACAGGCAACCAAGGCAATCAGGATGAAGACCACCCTTACACGGAGCACTATGGAGCGTTTAATATTCACTTTTCTACCTCGATTTTGATCGGCGGTTGGTTCAATTCTTGGATATCCAGCTTAGCCACACGCTTGGCCACTTCTGACTGCATGCTACTCTGCATGTATTCTGCCTCCAGGGTGGTAACATCCGCTCGGAGATCCTCCACTTCCTGTTGGGCTTTTTCTATTTTTCGGGTCATATTTTCAGCCCGATGGTTGCTGTAGATATAGATCAGCGCCAATAGTGCCAGAAAACCAATAGGCGGTACCAGCTGCACCGGTACGCCTTCGCCCAAAATCCCCTTTACGTCAAGCTTTTCCTCGATCCAGGTGAAAACGGTTTTTCCGGCACCACTCTTGGGACCACTGCCGGCCTTCAGTTTTTTCTTGAACGTGTTCTGACTCATTTCCCTGTTCTTTCTGCGATTCTCAACTTTGCACTTCTTGCTCGCGGATTGGCAGCAACCTCAGCCTCGTCGGCGACGATCGCCCCTCTCGACACGGGCTCCAATGGACGGATCAGATTGCCGTAGAAGTCCTTTTCCACCTCGCCCTGAAACTTCCCCTTCGCGATCAGATTTTTTACCAGCCGGTCTTCCAGACTATGGTAACTCATCACCACCAACCTGCCCCCCGGTTTCAGAAGCTCCACCGCGCTCAGCAGCATCTCTTCTAGTGCCCCCATCTCATCATTCACTTCGATCCTCAAAGCCTGAAAGACCTGGGCGTAGTACTTAAAGTCTTTGCCCTTGGGCGCAAACTGCTTTAGGAAAGCCGTG
This sequence comes from uncultured Limnohabitans sp., assembly GCA_964613865.1. Taxonomy (GTDB): domain Bacteria; phylum Bacteroidota; class Bacteroidia; order Cytophagales; family Cyclobacteriaceae; genus Algoriphagus. The sequence continues at coordinate 6,178 of CAZTJM010000139.1, forward strand.
AAGCCCTCAGTGGTCTCAAAAGGCTTGAATGCCCGCTCCGCCACGATGGCCTTGGCCAAGGTCTTCGCATTTTTCACCTCCCCATAGATCCCGAGGATCTTGTGGAGCTTTGATTCCTCATAAGTGTTCAGCACATCCTTGGCTGAAAGCTCCGAGGATTGATTCATCCTCATGTCCAGATTGCCACTGAAGCGGGTCGAAAAGCCCCTTCCGGGCTCGTCGATCTGGTGCGAAGAAATGCCCAGATCGGCCAAAATACCATCGACTTGCTTGACGCCATACAGCCGGAGATAACGCTTGATGTCCCGGAAATTTGCCTGGACAATCGTAAAGCGATCGTCTTGCGGCACATTGGCCAACGCGTCCTCGTCTTGGTCAAACCCATAAAGGTGCCCCTTGCCCAAATGCTTCAAGATCTCCCTCGAATGCCCACCGCCCCCAAAAGTCACATCGACATAGACCCCGTTGGGATCAATAGCCAAGGCTTCAGTGCATTGGGCGAGCATCACTGGGATATGGTACACAGACTCTGTCATGACTTTACGAGAGAAGTTTTTCCATCTGGGCGGATATCACCTCAGGATCCAAAATGACATTCTCCAGATACTTGCTTGGGTTCCAAAGTTCTATTCGAACTCCCATACCCACTACTACTACATCCTTCTCCAAACTGGCATAGGTTTGGTAGAGCTTAGGAATCAACAATCTTCCCGTGCTGTCCAATTCCACCTCGACGATTGAGCTGAAAAAAGACCTTTGAAGCAATCTCTGCTCGGCATTGTTGATGTTCAAGGACTTAATCTGACTCTCGAGCTTCTTGTACTCTACCATCGGATACAAGGCCAAGCACCTGTTTTCAGCCATCCGCAGCATCAAAGTCGTGCCATTGGCTTCTGGAATTGCCCCCTTAATCTTGGAGGGCAAAACCAGTCGTCCCTTGGGATCCAGCTTTGCGTCGTACTGACTGTTGAACATAATTTGGACTCGATTGGATAGAGTTTACCGTAAAGACAAAAGTAGAAAATCGATTTCACTTTCCCCCACTTTCTCCCACTTTTTCCCACTTTGAATTAAAAGTAGCCAAAAGATCCGTCCATCCCAATAGAATTTGGAAAAATTCAAAGAAATTTTTGTTGACTCTCAGACGTTTATCCCTCGACTTCCAAATCATAAAAAAGCGGCCCAGAAGCCTATTTGGGCAGGTTTGGAACGAGGATTTTTTAGTTCAAATGCGTACCTCTCGCCGTCGGGCAGGAGGCCATCTGAATGAAGTCTACCTAAGATCCCGGCAACGCTAAAAACAAGGGAGGCGACTATAGAAAAGGCGACGAAAAACGTAGGCCTCATTTCCTACTTCGTGATTATCGAGAGCGGATGCTCTTCGCGAGAAATTAGAATTCTGTCACTTTATATCTTAAAAATGTCTGGATCAAGCGATGTGCAAGCACAATCTTCTTTTCCTTTTGTGCATTTGCAAACCTTCTTTTGTCCAAGGCCAATGGGACACCTGATCTGAACCTAGTGAAAAATCAGCAAACAGAGCTCTCACTTATGCAATATGACTTTTCGTTTTGATGCCGATTGGTATAAAAAAAACCTGCCTAAGGGGCAGGTCTTTCTGAAGCATCAACACACAATTATTAATTCTTGTCTTTTTTCAAGTCTTCTTTGAGCAGCTTCTGGAACTCCTCCATTTTAGCTTCGTGCTCTTTTTGCCAAACTTCCATCTTCCGCTGAAACTCTTCCATCTTGGGCTTTTGGGCTTCCTCCCATTCTTTCATCTTTAGCTCAAACTCCTTCATTTTCGGTCCCTGAGCCTCTTGCCAAGCTTTCATTTTTTCTTCGAACTCCTTCATTTTTGGCTCATTGGCGGCTTGCCACTCTTCCATCTTCAACTCAAACTCCTTCATCTTGGGGCCGTTGGCTTCTTGCCATACCTTCATTTTCTCTTCAAATTCTTTCATTTTGGGACCATTTGCCGCTTCCCACTCCTCCATTTTGAGTTCAAATTCCTTCACTTTTGGAGCGAATTCCTTTTCAAATTTCGTCTCCCATTCTTTCGCCTTCAGCTCCATATCCTTGGCCCATTTCTGCTTTTCCTCCTTCGTCATTTTAGTCGTGTCTTCCCAGGCAGGGAAAGGGGCCATGTCGTACTCAAATGCAAAATCGACATCCATCTCTGGCATAGGGAAAACCATGTCGTCCATTTCGAAAGCTGGTATCACGGGCATCGCCGCCATGACCGGCATATCCATGGAGAAATCGAAAGCAGGCAGAGGGGCAAGCTCCATGTCCACAGGAAAAATAGGTGCAGGCGGAACGTCGAAATGCGGCATGTTTTCGGAGTCAAAAGTCCGAAGTCTATCCAACGCAGCTTTGGTTTTGTCGCTCATTACGATTGTATCGCCATTTGATATCAGCAAGTCACCGCTGATTCGGTATGCCTGGCCTGTTTCGTCCGTGACGATGTGGTTGCCGTAGACAAAATCGGGGGCTTTCGCTTTTGGCTCTGCCGGTTTTTTGACGACTGTATCCTGTGGTGTCACAGGGTCTGGAAAGGTTTGCTGGATGGCGGCCACCGGTGCTTTTGGGGTGATCGGGCCGACCTGCTTGGGGGCGTCCTGCTGGGCACTTGCCATCAGGCCAACGCTGAGAAATAGGGTAAGTAGCATAGGGATAGAAATAATAGGGGTTTGCGGATAGTTTTGGGAAGGATAGCCAAGGATCCTTTTGATTCGTTGCAGGGTAGGGTTCCGGTGTTTCCCGGCAGCCATAGCGAGTTCAGGAGGGTTTTGCTTTGCAAAATTGAGTACTTCGGCGAGGCTGTTTGCGAGTGCTTTGGGTTCGACTCCGGTTTGCAACACCAGATCGTCAGCGGCATTTTCCCTGAGCTCTTTCACGGTATTGTTCATCCACCAATAGCACGGGTGAAAGAAGAAAAGCACCTCGAGACCAGAAAGCAGCAAGTTGGCGATGTAGTCATTGCGCTTCACATGCGCCAACTCATGCGCAATGATGGCCTCCAATTGCTCGGGGGAAAGCTGGAAAAGCAAGCCGGCAGGAAACAGGATGACAGGCTTCAGTGTACCAAAGGTCAACGGCGACACCCCGAAGGAGCTCACCCGCAGCTGTACCTCTGCACTTATGCCCATCTTTCCAGCCAGACGGTATACTATTTTTTGGATCTGAAAATCATCGACAAGACTGGAAGAGTTGCGGAGTCCGCGGATCTCTGAAAGACTGTTAACCAATCTGAACATAAAAAGCATTGCGCCTAAAACCCACAAGTTGACGAGCAACGGAATATTCTGCTCTATCCAATAGATGGCGCGGTCTACTCCGGTTTCGATCCCAGCCTCCGCTTTGAGCAAAGCAGAACTCTCCCAAAAAACGGAGGTATCGGCAACTGAGCTAAGCGTCGTCAACTCATCGACTGGCTGATATTCATAGATGAACGTCGCCGACGAAACTATCAACGAAAGTACCAAAGCCCCCACTGCCAAGCCATACTTGACGGCAGGCCTACTCCGATGCATGATTTTGAGCACAAGCCAAAGCAGACCCGCAATAACCACTAGTTGCCAGAGGGAATGCACCAAAGTCCAGCCCAAAGCCTGGAGTAAATTATCCGGAATCCAGTCAATCAAAATTTTCATTTGGATTTGTTTTCAAGTTGATCTAAAAATGCCCGTATCTCGTCGATTTCATCCTTGGAGGGATTCTCTTGACCCAAGGCCTGCATCACCAAGCTCTTGGAGGAGCCTCCGAAAGCGGTGCTCACCAGGTTTTTCAAAAGCGAGTTTTGAGTGTCTTTTTGATTTGTAGCGGGCCGGTAGATATGCGAGCGGTTTTCTTCATCCCGATAGACCATTCCCTTGGCGTGCATGATTTGCATGATTTTAAGGGTGGTCGTATAGCCGGTCTCCTTGGACTCGGACAATTTCTCGTGTATCTGCCGGACACTTGCTTCTTTCATTTCCCATAAAAGAGTCAAAATCTCCAATTCTGCTTCTGTTGGCTTGCTCATATCAGTACTTACGATAGCTTTCGTACCAAAGTTATACGAAGCGAATCGTAATTTCAAAATAAGTACGATAATTATCGTATTAAAAAATGTTAAGCACTGGTTTTCTGCACTTTAATAATCCAATCATCAAAAACTTTCCTCCGATCTTTTCTCTCACCATCAATAAAGGCCATCTTGATTAACTTTAAGCCTATGTGTCTTGTCGCCTTATCGTGGAGATCCCATCCGGAATACCCACTTCTTATTTCAGCCAATCGGGATGAATTTTTTGATCGTCCCACCTCACCTCTGCACCGCTGGGAAAATGGCATCTATGCCGGCAAAGATCTACGCGGCGGCGGCACTTGGATGGGATTTCATCCAGACGGAAAATGGGCCCTCTTGACAAATTATCGGGACTTTCTCCATCCAAGGACTCCGGAGATCAGTCGGGGGAGGTTGGTTCTTGACTTTTTGCAAAAATCGCTTTCACCCGAAAACTACCTAGACCGTGTAGTGTCGGACAGGGAACGCTATGATGGATTCAACCTGATACTCTCGGACGGAAAAAAACTGCATTACTACAGCAACTATGGCCCGGATCCAATGGAGCTTCAGCCGGGAATTTACGCCGTTTCCAATGGCTTGATCGACGCTCCGTGGCCCAAATCGGAACTTGCCGTAAAACAAATGGAGAACCTTCAAAAAGCATATCCGGACGCGGACGCCCTCCTCTCAATCCTGAAGTCTAATAAAACGTTCCCCCTGGAAAAGCTCCCAAAAACCGGCGTAAGCACGGCGATGGAGCAGCAGCTTTCAGCACAATTTATCCGAATGGAGCCTGGTTATGGAACTGTTTCGGCCACATCTGTTTTAAGAGACCAAAGCGGTTTTACCCAGCTAAAGGAGCGGAGTTTTGACTGGAATCAAGAAAAATACCGTGACATTTCTTTCAGCTTTCAAACCTAACCCATGCAAAAAATACACGACCTCATCATCATCGGCGGGGGACCGATCGGCTTGGCCTGCGGAATAGAAGCAGGAAAGGCCGGCTTGGACTACCTTATATTGGAAAAGGGTGCCCTCACGAATTCTATCTTCAACTATCCCGTCAACATGACCTTCTTCTCCACTTCCGACCGACTGGAGATGGCCGACATTCCCTTTATGTCCATTGGCGTGAAACCCACCCGAACGGAGGCCCTGGAGTACTACCGCCGTGTGTACCTCCATTACAAATTGAAAGTAAACCTGTACGAAGAGGTAAAAACTCTCCAAAAGGCAGAGGACATTTTTGAAATCAAAACATCAAAATCTGACTACAGAAGCAGAAATATCGTACTCGCAACGGGATTCTATGACCTTCCTAATCTGATGGATGTCCCCGGAGAAAACCTTCCCAAAGTGCTGCACTACTACAAAGAACCCTGGCCATTCATCGGCCAAAAAGTACTGGTAGTAGGCGGGGCAAATTCCGCCGTGGACGCGGCGCTGGAATGCTGGAGGAAAGGCGCTGAGGTAAGCATGGTACTCCTGGGTGACGAAGTGGATGAAAATGTGAAATACTGGGTTCGCCCCGATATCATGAATAGGATCAAAGAAGGCTCGATCCAAGCCTTCACCCGATCAAAAGTCAAGGGAATACGCGAGAAAGAAGTGGTCATCGCCACTTCAGAAGGAGATGTCATTATCGAAAACGATTGGGTGCTGGCCATGACGGGATACAAACCCAATTTCGCTCTATTGAACCAGCTGGGGGTGGAAATGAGCTTGGACGAGAAGCGCCAGCCATGCTACGACCAAACTAACCAAGAATCGAACGTGCCGGGAGTCTACCTTGCGGGAGTAGTTTGCGGGGGATTGAACACCCGGGAATTCTTCATTGAAAACAGCATTGCACACGCCGAGTCAATCGTCAAAGACATTCTCAAAAAGTCCAGCCCGGATTGATTAAACCCGCATTATGCATTAGAGTAAGTATAGGGTTGGCTGAGATTAGAGATT
>CAZTJM010000140.1:0-12015 GCA_964613865.1 uncultured Limnohabitans sp.
AGACCACTACCTGAAGCATGGTGATGCCCAGATCCGCAAAGCTTATCCACACATAGTTGTCGAAAAACATACTGATTTCCTCCTTGCCCATGCCGGTAAAGGTGACCACGATGCTATGGAAGACGTAGATGAAAGTCCAGGATTCGATGTAGGTGTAGTAGGCCACCACGGCAATGTTGGTGAATATGCCAAATACCCCGATGTACTTCCAAATCGGCTTTTTGCTGACCGAGTCCAAGATGTAGGGTGTACTGTGGTTGCCCAGCTTGCCACCAAACCTGCCCAAAGACCATTCGACGAATAGCAGCGGAATGCCCATTAGCAGGAAGCAGATGAGATAGGGGAGGATAAAGGCTCCTCCTCCGTTTTGCACCGCTTGGACGGGGAAGCGGAGGAAGTTTCCAAGCCCGACAGCATTGCCGGCCATGGCTAGGATGAGGCCCACTCGGGAGCCCCAAGATTCATTGTTTGCACTCATAGGTTGGTGTGGATGCAGTAAAAAAGGCTCCCTCACAGGAAGGAGCCTTGGGTACTAGTTGGGTAAGTTTTGATTGATAAGTTCCGCCCATTTGGCGGCCAGAATGGTCTCGCCAAGCAAGTCGGAAAAGTTCTCGTGCTTGTAGATCTCCAAACTCAAACTTTTCTTGGCCGAATCTTTAAAATGAATCTGCAAAGCCAGCTGATCCAGCGTCTTGGTGGGGTTTGAAGTGTCGCTTCCAAGATAAGACTGGTGCACCACGGCTTTGGAAACGTCCCGCAGTGCCACTTGACGATTTTCAACTGTTTCGCCGCATTGGTAGTACAGGAGGACCTTTTTGGAGGTGTCCAATCCTAGGATGTAGCGGTTTCTCCAGTCCTCCTGGATATCAGTTTTCAGGTTGAGCTGGGTCGCGAAGTCGCTAAACCCACTCAGAAACTTCTTTTTGGCTTTTTTGCTCTTGATGGAATAAGAAACAAACGGCGCGATCACGCCCAATAGCAGCACACTTGACACAGCAAGTGTGGGAATATCGATATCGATCATTTTTTTGGTAGATAAAATTGAAAATGTGTTTGCAGCCTATGGCTTGGAATGACACATCGTCTACCAGGTATAGAAGAAATAAAAGAAAGTGGTCAATACATCAAACAGCGCCTTGGACTTGGTGAAAAAGGAAGGCGAAAGGTATTGAAGGAATGAGGGAACGAAGGCTACGCTCCAGTCCGTGTTTTTCAGATCTGCGATTCCCAAACTGGCTTTGAATGCCGGTACCTCTGGAGAATGATCAACAAGGCTGAAAACCAGGTCTGGCGTAGAAATGCCCTTCAGCTCAGCGGAAGAGGAATTGGTTTCAGTCCTTAGTTTGCTTGGGGGAGGGAATGAAAAAACAGCCACTATCCCGATCAACCAGACGAGGCCGAGGAAGAAAGCTATTCTTTGTTTTTTCATTTTTTGTGAATCCAAATCAACCCCAAATGTAAGCTGTATTGGATTGAAAAAACAAAAATATTTTTTCGATCAATGTCGGAGAATAAGACGGCTGTGGGCCGGACTCATAAGGGAAAATTTATTTTTTCAGGGGGAAAATCCTTCCTTCTTTCACCCCTTGTTGAAACTCGACTGTTTTCCAAGGCGAGTTGGGAAAAACCAGCGAAGTCATCACCAATTCTCCCTCGTTGACAAAGAGCTCCACGGAACTGGCGTCCAGAAAGACCCTAAGATTCTCAGCCTTCCAACTCGTCGGTGCAGCATGTACTGCTGCGAAATCCTCCTGAAAGTCAGACTTGCCTGCATTGGTTCTGTCTATGGACACCAGGCCTGCTTCTTTGGTGATCACGAGCTTTTCGCCCAGTTCATTGGACAGGGTAAGTGCAAAGGCGTCCGACCCATCCAGCTCGGCTTCCAGCTCCACCGCCTGGGAGGGTAGCTTAGAACTTTCGTCCACTTCTATAGCTGCTTGGCGGAGCTTTTTCAGCTCTTCGACCGGTGCCGATTTCAAAAGCAACACGCCGTCCACATCGATCAGACTGAGCGCTCTCGGCACGGTCATGGCCGATCTCCAGGACTTAGTAGGCACGACTTGTCCGTAGAGCCAATTGCTCATCCAGCCAATAAACAGCGTTCGCTTGTCCTCTTGGGGTAGATTCGCCCAGGTGACGCCCGCATAGTTGTCCGGGCCATAGTCAATCCAGCGGATCATCTTATCGTCTGGCGTAAAAGTCCCTTCATCAAAATCCCCTATAAAATACTGGGTAGCAGATCCTTTCTGTGGTCCGCCTGGATTGATGCTTAGTAGCAAGACCCATTTGTCCTCTCCGCCAGGAGTTTGCATTTTCAGCAGGTCTGGGCATTCCCATACTCCCCCGTGTGCCCCGATATTTTTACCAAACTCTCCGATTTTGCTCCAGTTTTTCAGATCCGGTGAACTGTAAAACTGGACATGGTCCTGTACTGCCAAGGTCATCACCCATTCTTTGGAGCCATCTGAATTCACGATTTGGGTTACTTTTGGATCCCGAAAGTCGCGTATGCCGGGATTGGGCAGTACTGGATTTTTCTCGTATTTGGTCCAAGTTCTGCCCTTGTCCGTGGAGAAGGCGATGCCTTGGGTTTGGAAGTCATTGGCTCCCGATTTTTCCCCCTCGGCACCATGGTAGGTATAGATTGCCACTACAGGCGGATTTTCCGGAGTACCCAAACCCGAGCTGTTTTCTCTGTCTACCACCGCACTGCCTGAGAAGATATAGCCAAGGCTATCCGGATAGATGGCGATAGGCAACTCCTCCCAGGACACTAGATCCTTGGACACCGCGTGTCCCCAGTGCATGGGGCCCCATACCGTCGTGTCGGGGTAGTATTGGAAAAAGAGATGGTATTCACCATCGAGGTAAAACATGCCATTTGGATCGTTCATCCAGCCTGAGGCAGGGGTGAAGTGGTAGTCTGGGCGGTAGGTTTCGTTTTCCGAAGCGGTGAAAACGACCTCTGGATTTCTTCCGCAGGAGGCGAGAAGGGCCAGGCTTGCCAAAAGCAGGGGACGATAAAAAACGTTCATATTAGCGTGTGATGAGGTGGATAAGTTCTTTTGGGTCGGACTCCTGAGCCATTTTTTCGGCGGTGAGAGCCGCATTGGTTTTGTATGTCGGGTTGCTCCAAAAATCGGTCAGCGCCTCTTCAAATTTTTTCAGGTCAAAGTTATGGATGCTGGTGCCGAGCGGACCGAGGCCGTTATCATGAACTAATCTGTTCCAAAAGTACTGGTCCATGATATGCGGGACAATCAACTGAACAGCAGCCGATCGTGCTGCGAAATGGGTCGTGCCCGAGCCTCCGTGGTGCACGATTCCATGGAGTTTTGGTAGGATCCAGTCATAGGGAATCTGATTGACATAGTAGATGGATTCTCCGCTGGATTCTACTTTTTGAAGGCCTCCCCAAGAGAGATTCACTATGGCCGGAATCTGGTGTTTTTCGAGGAGATTGATAATCTGCGAAGATAGCTCCAAAGGTTTGGGGTTGGACATGGAGCCAAAAGTCAGGAGTATCGCTTTGGGATGGCGTTCCAGCCAAGCGGTGAGAGCGGGGTCGGGCTCGAAGTCCTGGTTTTGGTTTCTTGCAAAAAAGCCGGTGATATAGGCACATTCAGGCCAATTGGCAGGTTTGGGATAAAGAGCTGGGGAAATCTGATACAGCACTTGTAGCTGATTGAGCTCAAAGTTTTTGATCGACTTGGTCGAGAATACTATGCCCTGAAAATCCTTGAAATAAGGCTTTACGAACTTGTTGAAGGCGATGTACCGGGTGCCATTCACCAGACCATAGCTTCGAAGATTCCACTTGGTTGAAAACGGCTTCCACTTCGAAAGGCTCAGGTGTTGGTAGTCAGGATGGGGATGGATGAGATTGGGAATTGGAGAGAGCTGGAAAAACTTTCTCGGCTGGGCCATTGCGGGCAGTGTGCAATAGAGCGCCTTGGGATGGAAGATTACCCGGTCGGCCTGGGCGTTGTCGATCGCGTCTTTTTGTTGCCGAATAAGGATTTTTTGAAGACCGAGAGAGGTTTTCATCAGGCGATAGAAGTTTTTGATCGACGTGAAGGTGTTGCCTCCTCCGCCCATCACGGATTTGCCCACACTGGAGTCCAGCATTTCCAAAAAGCGCCTATCAAAGCCTAAAAATGCCAATCCCATCTTTTCCACCGTCTCCCTGAATTGCTCAGGAAAGAGGCAAACCACTTCGTGACCCGCGGCTTTCAGAAGCTCAGCCTGCGCCAAAAACGGTTCAATATCGCCTCGGGTGCCAATGGAGATCAGTAGGATTTTCATCGGTTCTTGGGTTGGTGCTTGGGTAGGATTACTTCGCCCTTGGCTAAACTTACAGAGTTCTCCCCAGTTTTAGGGCAAGTTCAAGTCCTATTCCACTAATAAAACATCTCGTTTTTTTGTTTCCAGACAGCGAAGCCACCCAGTCCACAGGGCCGCCATCTGCGAAGTCGACCAGGTTTTTCCCGATCATCACATAGATCTTAAACTGGAATAGGCGATAGTATTCCTGTGAGGTGTCCATGACGAAGGAAATGGGAAATGCAGACCAGTAATTTTCCCCATCCTCCAGTCGCATTTTTAAAGTCGAGTTCTTATCCCGTAGGAAAAATTTAAAGGACATCCTTTCTTTTGGAAAAAACTTCTCCAGACAATTGACAATCAGTTTTACATGCCGATTGGCTTCTTCTAGTTCTAAAGCGAAATTTCCCCGGTCTTTCCCTGCCGAAGCAAGGCAGAAGATCTCAAAATGGGGGGTAAACTGGGGGTTTTCATAACGCTGTGCACGGATATGCCGGTGTACGGTAGCATATCGTGACGTTTCGGATTGTGGGTGTTTCTTTAGATCCTGCGCCAATCGCAGAGCCAATACGTTGGTAGCATCTGCCACTACCTCAGTATTTCTCAAGGCAGTGACGACATTGTTTTGGTTAACTTTCGCGACAGCGGAGCAAGTCCCTAGCGGAGCTACAGGCGACAGCACAATGGGCGTAAAACCCTTTTCCTTTGCGCCTTTTAGCCATTCGGCCTCGGTCTCTAGCAGTAGAATCGGGTCCAGGTCCGAGGGACGGGCAAACCGGTTTTTTTCAAAGTCCCGAAGCACTTCGGCGGGTGAAACCTGTACAGCCCGAAGTCTTACAACCTCCAGCATCAAGCTGCCAAACTCGGAAGCCGAGAGGTCATTGATCAGATAATCTAACGATTCCGGATGAGGAATTTTTGCTTTCAGCTTTGCGAAATTCGGGTTTGTAGGCATCAGGGATTTCGGGAAAATTTGGCAGTTAAATTACAACTATTGCGGTTCAATTGGCCATCAAACTCGATCTCAAGTGAGAAGTTACCGGATTGGGATTTCGATTTTTTTTCTGACCACAAGCAACCCCGACTCCCGATTTCCAATCTGCTGGTTGTTGTAAATTTTTAAAAAACTAAACCAATGAAAAAAATTAAATTATTCGAATCAATTCGATTGATTCTGGTGGCCATTACGGGTCTTCTTGCCGCTTGTGGGGAAAATCCGGAAACGCCCAGTAATCCCCTGTTGGCAGATGCAGGAGCGGAACAGGAACTGGTCGTGAACTCCCTCGCGCTGCTGGACGGAAGCCAATCCGTAAATGTGTCGGGAAAGCCCATCTCCTACAAATGGGAGCTTATCGAAAAGCCGGATGGCGCCGAGGTTGAGACTTCGTCCATGGACAAAGTTGCCGTCGAATTTTCCGCAAACAAAACAGGGGAATATGTCTTTAAGCTGACGGTGACCTACCTGAACTGGACCTCGACAGATACGGTCAAGCTTACGGTAGTTCCAGGCGAAGCTCCGAAGATCGAAGCCAAGGCTGGAGAGGATTTGGAAGTGCCGCTCGGAACGGTGGTGCAACTGGACGGTTCAGGCTCGACCAATGAGACAGGTGGAGATCTCCAATATACCTGGGCTATCATGGAAAAGCCTGAAGGGAGCACTGCCCAGCTGCTGACTCCAAATGAGGCGCTGGCTAATTTTCAGCCTGACAAAGCCGGCAAATACCTAGTCAAACTGACTGTCAAACACCAATCCAATCTCGCTTATGACTTGCTCGAAATCAACGTCACCGGTACAGTCGGCGGCGGTGAGGGTCCAATCTTGATCTCGGAAGACATCCTTCAGACCAGGATTTTGGAAAATGTACACGTAGAAAAAGAACAGCTGTTTGACTATTTGGTGACCAAGGATATCGAGGTCGGGGGAACGCTAGTAGTGAAGCCCGGAGTCAGGATTGCATTTGAAGCGGGAGCCAAATTGACCGTCTCAGCCAATGGAATTTTGATTGCGGATAACAGAACTTCCCAGGGTACCATCGTTTTCCAAGGAAAATCCGTGGAAAGGGGCTATTGGGAGGGAATTCTCATCGAGTCACAAAGCGAGCAAAATATGCTCTGGGGAATCGAGATCAGGGACGCAGGCCAAATGGATGCGGCGCTTAAGCTTGCTCCGGGAGCAAACATCACGGTGATTTCGACCAAGATTTACCAAAATTCTAAACTCGGCATCATTCTCCCCGAAGATGCAAGTCTTTTGGAGTTCAAGGCAAATGAAATCTACGACAACACAGATGGGCCGATGATGATCGCGGCGGAGCGCGTGTCATTGCTTTCTTCAGAAAACACCATAAAAGGTGGTAATATCAAGGTCTCGCCCGGAAGAATAGACAACGGTCTGGAACACATTTGGCCCAATTTCACTTCCCAATACGACCTTTTGGACGATCTGGTCGTGACAGCGGCATCCACTTGGGCGGCCTCCGATGGAGCACACATCAACGTAGCCAATGACAGAGCCATCCGAATCATTCAGGGATCCAAAGTCATCCTGTTTGGGCTGGAGGGAAAGCCGGTGGTCATAGAAGGAATGTCTAAGGAAAAAGGCGCATGGAGAGGGATCTACCTTGACAACTCTCAAGGAAACCCGAGCAATATCAACATGACGGTGATCAGGCATGCTGGAAGCAATGCCATCAGCGGTTCTGAGCCGGCCACGTTGAAGATTGGTACCAATGGCAGTATCGCAATTTCCAAAACCGTCTTTGACCAAGGAAAGGGGAACGGGCTCGATGCCACTTCCAATGGCGTAAGTCTGGTTTTTAACCTGAATACCATCACCAATCACATGGGGCATCCCCTTGTCGTCTCCACCAGCTTGGTCGAAAACCTCGACTATACCACCGCAATGGAAAACAACGGAAAGAATGAAGTGGCGGTAGACGGCCTGATCGCCATCGGAGTCCCAGGGAGGGAGATCATCTGGAAAGGATTCTATGGCGGTACACCCTATGTGGTCAAAGGCATGGGCCAAAACCTTCTCGTGCAGTCGGGCCTACGGATAAAACAAGGGGTGCGAATCAAGATGCAACCGGGAACCCGGATCGACGTGGTCGACTCCGGCGGCATGTTGGGTTATCTACATCTGGAAGGGGGCAATGGCGCGCCGGTGGTGATCCAGGGAACTGACGAGACCAGCGGCTCCTGGTATGGCATTACCTATTCTACCAACCATCTCCAAAACGTGGTGCGAAATGCCCGAATTCTCCATGCTGGCAAGGTCATGTCCAACAATTTTTCGGCCGCTCTCACGGTAGACAACGTGCCCCAAGGCAGTCTGACCGTAGACAAGACCTTTATCGGGAAATCCGGTCAACATGGAATCGCCGTGGCAAGGTCTTCCGGAGATGTCCTCAAAACATCAGAGCTGACATTCGAGGAAGTTCCCGGCAATCAGCTCCATATCTGGTAAATAGCCAATCTCAAAAAGCAAAATCCCCCAATCAACATGATCGGGGGATTTTTTTATAGATGTTACCCAAAAAATGCTGGAGAAAATCCCAGCTATCATGCGCTAAACGGCATAGAGCTGGTGCTTGGAAAGGAAATCGGTAAGATGCTGAGCCGACAGGGGCTTGGTGATGTAGTCCAACACATCCTCATAGGAGAATGCCTTGATCTTGTCGTTGGTATCTATGGAGCTGGTGATGATCGCGATCAAAAAATTCCTTCTGACCTCGGCGCTCAGTTCACTGAACTCATCAAGGAAACCCCAAGCGTCCAACATGGGCATGTTGATGTCCAAAAGCAATAAAATCGGCTCGTCGAGGGAAAGGATTTCCTGAGTCTCTACCCGTCTCTTGATCTCATCTATCGCGGCCTGCCCGTTTTCAAATGATGAAATCGCACTGTTGAAATCTATGCTTTTCAAAATTTTGATCGCGACCATGCGAACGATTGCATCATCATCCACCAAAAACACCTCCCGGATTCGAAAATATCCCATTTAATTATCAAATAATTACCTAATTGTGAATCAACATCAATTCCAAATATAGAGGGTATGGGACTTATTTAAATAGAATTGCTTGTGAAATAAGCGACTTTTATACTGATGTTATATAAGTGACAAAATACTGTTTTTGAGAAGCATAAAAATAAATTAGAGAGTATAAAATATAATGCCGGCACTCCCTTCACGTCCGTGAAAATGGGATGGATGGTAGGGGAGTGCGGAAAAAATCCTTAGTGAAAAAGGACAACCTTCGTCACGATGCGATACTGTCTCAAGCGAATGGATAGAATTTCTTTTGGACCTGGGCTCGGGCCCTGCTGAGTTGGGATTTGGAGGTGTTCTCGGAGATCTCCAGCTTTTGGGCGATCTCCTCGTGGCTGAGGCCTTCTAGAACAAATAGCTCAAATACCTTTCTATAGCCGTTTGGGAGCGATAGGAGTATTTTTTTCAGGTCTTCCCAATCCATACAATCGCTTGGACCTGATTGGTTTGCGGTAGGATATACGCTTTCGAGGCCAGTTTGCTTGTAAACGTTCTTTTGCTTTTCCAGATACATCAGGCACTCGTTGACTACGATTCTTCGGATCCAGCCTTCGAAGCTTCCTTGCTGGCGAAACTGGCCGATCCGGTCAAATATTTTTCGGAAGGCGATGATCAGGACATCTTCGGCCGCCGCCCTTTCTTTGATGTACTTTAGGCATATCCCGAGCATTTTCTCGGACAGCCTTTCAAAAAGTTCACGCTGGATTTTTGGATTTTGATCCAAGCATCCGAAAAACAAATGTTCGATACCTTTCGCGTGGATAACTGACACTTTTTCCTGTTTCACCAATGGGCTTTTCATTTTTGGTAAAAGAATTTGGGTTAGGGGTTTTCATTTTAAAAAAGGGACTTTGGTTGATACTTCCTGTTACGAATGTGCGAAGGCGTAAGCTGCCTCATCAGCACCACATGTTTGGGTGGTTTTTTTGAGCAAAGCGACGTCTAGATTTCTGTTCGGACAAATCCGCTTCGCTGGCACTTGAAAAAGTGATTCCCCAAAGAATTAAGAGCAATCTTAGTGCGGTTTTCATTGGCTTTTGTTTTAGATAGATTCTAGCCAAAATTGCCTCGAAAAACGGATGTGTGAAATCACATAAAAAGGTGAAAAATAGATTGTTGTGACAGTTTTACATCGCTATCATGTGACTCCATGTCACATCATTCGAGAAATGGAAAATGGAAAGAGTTGGCTAGAACAGTCTGTCGCGAAAGGCTTTTGCCACAGCCTCGCTCTTGGAGTTGACATGAAGTTTCTCGTAGATCTTCTTGATGTGGCTTCGCACGGTATCCATGGCGATGAACATTTCCGAGGCGATCATCTTGTAGGAATAGCCGTTGACCAAGTGCTGAAGCACCTCTTTTTCCCGATCGGAGAGGTTGTAGTTTTTGTCCGCAGGCAGATTCATTTGAGAAAACATCTTCAAGACCTGAGCTGCGACTGAAGCGGTCATCGGCGCGCCTCCGGTAGATGCTTCTTGGATGTATTCCAGAAGCTTTGCGGGTGGAGTTTTCTTTAGAATGTAGCCATTCGCCCCATTGAGCAGCGCTTGGAAGATATTCTGGTGGTCGTCAAATACAGTCAACATCAACACACTTACCTCGGGCTGGGCAGCTTTGATCAATCTGAGCCCTTCAAGCCCGTTTACATCGGGCATGTCGATATCCATCAAGATCACATCAGGTTGATACGTTTTGACTTCATGAAGGACATTGCTACAGTTCCTAAAAGCAGCCTGGACGCTAAAGCCTTCACTTCCGTCGATGAGCATCGTGAGGCCTTCACGGAGTTGGGGATTGTCTTCGTAGATCAGGAGCTTTATCATGGCATTTTCAAAAAAATAAAACTAGCTCAATCAACGGATATTCTCAATCACATATTAATGTGGAATCTTGAGGTCCAAGGTAGTTCCTTCGCCTGGAGAGGACTTGATGGTCAATGTTCCCTTGAGGTTGCGTGCTCTCTTCTTCATGTTTTCCAATCCGTTGCCTCGCTCCAGACTCTCTGAGTCAAAGCCGATTCCATAGTCCTTGATCTTGAGCATAAAGGTGTTTTTTTCAAGGGAAAATGAAACATAGACGCGGGTGGCCTTGGAATATTTCGCCGCGTTGTTGATTCCTTCCTTGAAGATCAAAAAGAGATCGCGACGGGCGTCCATGCTGAGTTTCATATCCAGGACTTTTTCACCGATCTCTATGTTGAGGAGGATGTCTTTGCTTTCCAGCACCTCGTTTGCAAATTCCCGCATCCTCGCGATCAGCCTTTCCATGTTATCATTTTGAGGCTTGATACTCCACACGATATCATCCATTGCATCCATCATCCTCTGGCTATTTTCGGAGATTTTGGTGATATACTCACTTGATTTTGCAGGATCGACGCCAATTTTGGTCTTAGCCATGGAGCTCAGGATATTGATCGTGCTGAGAGTGGAACCCATGTCGTCGTGAAGGTCTCTGGCAAGCTGATTCCGGATTTTGACCACCGCCAATATCCGGTTTAGATGGAGTCTGTAGATGATATAGACAATGGCCAAAAACAGCAGAACCAAGCAAAGCTTAAACCACCAGGTCTGAATGAGGCTGGGCTTGATGGAAAAGCGATAAACAGCGGGAGAGGAGAACTCGCCCGATTCGTTCGCGCTTCTTACTTCAAAAGAATAATCTCCCGGAGGCAGCAAAGAATACACCGCTTCAAAACTTCCCTTTGCCTCTCTCCAGACGGGATCGGCGCCTACCAGTCGATAGTAGTAGGTAAAGCGATCTTGGGTATTGAAATTAAGGATGTTGAAATCAAATCTGAGGCTGTTTTCCTCGGAGGAAAATTCACTTCTCGTATCGGCAACTGATCCGTCGCCGATGTAAGTCCCAAAGAGCTCAATACTGGTGATTGACGGTTGGGCGGGAGATAGGTTGCGCTCAAATTGCCGCGGATCAAAAAACATATAGGAATTGCTGCTGACGAAGGCCAACTCACCTGTAGAGAGTAATGTCCCGTTGTGTCCATCACTTGGTATTTTCGAAAAAAAATGGTTCTTCCCAAAAGAATAGAAAGTGTTGTTGCTGATGTCAAAGCGACTTAGCCCGTCCGGAGTGTAGATCCAAACCAGCCCATTGGGCTCGGATTGGAGATGCAGAATCCTGTTGCTGGCCAGTCCGTCAGAAAAGGAAAATATCTCGTTTTTTCCGGATTTGGAGTTGTACTTGTTGAGCAATTGATAGCCAAATACGAAGATGCTGTCATTGACTTGATGAATACTTTGTATGTCGTTGGAGGACAGGATGGACTCATCCAGATGGTTTAGAATTTTTCCCTCCTCGAGGTCAAGTACATAGACCCCTTCATTGTTGGTGGTGACCCAAAGCTTCTGGTCTCGGCTGATGAGAAGGCGGGGTATACGGCCTGAAAATTTTCTAACTCTGCGAAATCCGTCCCTGTGAATTTCTCCTCCATCATAGCGTACGACTGTACCGCCGTGGGTGCCAAACCAGACATTTCCCTCCTCGTCTTGTGCAATGCTCCGGATTGTCGAGCCCCCCATCGCCTCAGGGTAAATAAATCGGACTGCTTTTGACTCCAAGTCGATGATCTGAAGCAAGCCGCTTTGCAGCGCCACCCAAACGAAATTCCTTTTTTTGTCATG
>CAZTJM010000141.1:0-12012 GCA_964613865.1 uncultured Limnohabitans sp.
ACAGCCTGTTGGCCACTTGATTGCCTGTAAAATAGAGGTCCACCAAGCCATCGCCATCAATGTCTCCAGCTGCGACTCCGCCACCGTTGTAGAAGTATAGGTATCCCAGGATGTTGAGTTGCGGGCCGTCGGTGAGCTGATTTTTAAAGTCAACTCCGGTTTGTTCTGGCGGAAGTAGGGAAAACGACGGGGCTTGGATGTCTTGTTTTTTTTCCTTTTTGCAGGAAAAGAGCATTAGTCCCGCGACGATGAAGCATGCGTATTTTGCTGTCGAAAATGCCATCAATACTTCCAGATTTCAGCTGCCGCACTGTTTTTTACCACCAAGAGCTCCTTCTCTCCAACGAGGGAAAATGCCCGGACATCCCCTTCTAGCCGCAGGCCGCTGTCGCGGTTGGGGACGTAGGTGAATGTACCGTCGCCCTTGCCCAGCAGCACCTCACCATAGCTCGCGTCAAACTTGCCGATCTCGGGTTTTATCTGAGCCAAGTTTCCACCTAGGATCAGGTCTTGTTTTCCATCTTCGTTGATATCTAGGACTTGGATGGCAAAAATCCAGGAGCGTTGCGCCATCCTCGGAAAGGCTTTCCACTCAAAATTTCCACCTCCTTTGTTCAGCAGTATTCCAGACTCCAGATGATTGACTTCTTGGACGATGGATTTGTCGATCACATCTTTTGGAAAAATGTCGCCGAGCGCTTTGTTGTTGTAGTCGGTGTAGCGGATGTACTTTTTCTTGATCCCAGGGACCTGACGCTCCAGCTCATGTTTGAGCGTATAGGGTACCTGCACATCTCCGAGCTTCTGGGTGTAGATCTGCTCGATGGAGCCGTTTTGGTCAAAGTCATTCAAGAACATGCTTACCGGCGAAGTGGCTGAGGCCTTAAACCGCGTGTTGAGTCCATGATTTCCAAGGGCAAGATCAGGCAAGCCGTTTCCGTCGAAATCGCCGACTTCCACGCTTCGGTACCAGCCCTTGAGTTCCGCCAAGCCAGCCATTTCGGTTTTTTCCAGTTTCCCCCCCGTATTTTTGAAAAACGTAGGTGACATCCACTCGCCTACGACCACCAGGTCAGAAGTTCCATCCCCGTCCCAGTCGAGCGACAGGGAAGCCGTCACCATCCCCAAGTTTTTCAGAGAGGGAGCAAGGGTGGAAGATTGCTCGGTAAAATTCCCCCTCCCGTCGTTGACCCAAAGCTGGCTGCTTGCTGGGGCTCCATAGGTAAAGGGAATAAGCCTGCCACCTACAAAAAGGTCCATTGCTCCGTCCTCGTTGATGTCGATGGGACTCACAGTACTGCTGCTTCCCAAAACTGCTGAAAATCCCGACTGGGAATTTTTCGTGAAATTGCCCTTTCCATCGTTGAGGTAGAGTCTATCAGCGAGGTCGGGCATCGAGAACCCCGATTCATTGCCTCCAGAAGTGACAAAAAGATCCAAGTCTCCGTCTCCATCAGCATCAAAAAACAGCGCGTCAGTGTCTTCCGAAGACGCATCGTCTGCAAACGCCGCCTGCACCGATTCGGTGTATTTGCCAGAAGGGTCGGCAAGAAAAAGTTTTGCAGGGAAGGTTTTTGCCCCTCCGAAGAATAGATCTTCCAAGCCATCTCCGTTTACGTCGGCTTTTGCAAAAGCAGGCCCCTCAGTAGAAAACATAAAATAGGTCAACCTATCCCGATCGAAGTCCACGAAGGGATTTTCCGAATGGGTAAATTCCAAGCCTGGCTCCGGAACGTTGGAAAACTGGAGGGTTTTGGTTTCAGGGTAAAAGAACACGTCCGTGGGGATGTCAACTGCATCTTCCCATTTGAGCTGAAGGAGCTGGTCGGCGCCTTGTTTTTCCAAGAAGCTGTATTTGTCATCAGGCCAGAAGACCTCAATCTTATCCAACTGGGTGATCGAACCTAGGCCTAGGGTAATCTTGGGATCGACCGAAGACTGGAAACCGCGGTTGGGCATTTGCTCTGCGTAGAAGATTTTGTCGCCGGCCGTCACCCGGATTTGCGCACCTATGGCTTGGGTATTTTTACCCTTTCCCAATAGCTGGATCTGCAAAGAATGGTTTTCGGGCAGTTGTGATTTTCCCTGGTTTTTAAAGATCTGCGCTGGCTTGTTCACATTGCTGACGACCAAGTCAAGCGTGCCGTCGTTGTCAAGATCTCCGTATGCGGCACCATTGGAATGGATAGGCTCACCCAAACCCCAAGCCTCTGCGACACTTTCAAACTTCAGGTCGCCGAGGTTTCTGAATGCATAGTTTGGAACTGGATTGATGGGAATCGGGTCGATCAGCGCTTTGTAGTCCACGCCTTCCTGGGAGATGATTTTGATCTTGGTCTCCTTATCGTCGATGAAATTGAGGTAGTCCAAGTCGGTGATGTCCTGATAGATGCCATTTGCGACAAAGAGATCCCGCATGCCGTCATTGTCCATATCGAAGATCAGCGCTCCCCAGCTCCAGTCGGTCGCCTCCATATTGGCTAGCCGACCCATTTCGCTGAAGGTGCCGTCGCCGTTATTGACATGTAGCATGTTCCGCGAAAACTGGTAATGGTAACTGTGCGTCTTGTTGAACTGGAATTTGTCCCAGTTTTCGAATGTTGTCACCTGCTTTAGCCGTGGCAGTGGCTCAGGAAGCATGTCCGTGACGAAGATATCCAATAGCCCATCACCATTGATATCCGCAATGTCGGCTCCCATGGATGCGGCGCTGATGGAGCGCATGGAGCTTTCCAGGGATTCGGTGAAGGTGCCATCCTGATTGTTGATATAGAGATAGTCTTTTTCAAAAAAGTCGTTGGAGATAAAAATGTCCGGCCAGGTGTCCTGATTGACATCGCCGATGGTGATCCCCAGCCCAAAACCTATGATTGACCCATAGATTCCCGCAGCCTCGCTGACATCGACAAACTTTCCGTCATCATTTCTGAAAAGTTTGTCGCCACCCACAGCGTCTCGTTTGATGCGCTCGTTTTGCATCTTGTTGAATGAGCCGATCGCCTGGTAGGAGTTGTTGAGCAGGTAGACATCCAGGTCTCCGTCCTTGTCATAGTCGAAGAATACCGCGTGGGTAGAAAATCCCTGGTCGGCTAGACCGAAAGCTTCGGCTTGCTCAAGAAAGCTGCCGTCGCCTTGGTTGATAAAGAGCTCGTTTTGTTTATTGTCTCCAGAGATGTCCCCGGAGTTGCAGACGTAGATGTCGAGCCAGCCGTCTCCATTGACATCCGCCATCGCCACTCCCGTACTCCAAGCGCGGGTGCCGGCCGTTCCGGATTTTTCGGTCACGTCTTCAAACTTGAAGTCGCCTTTGTTCAGATACAGTTTGTTTGGACCCAGATTGGCGGTGAAGTACAAGTCGGCCAGGCCGTCGTTGTTCACATCCCCAATGGCAACTCCACCCCCATTGTAGTAGTTTCTGTAGGTAAAGACGTTGAACTCCTCGTCGAAATTCAGGTCGTTGCTGAAGTTCATTCCGGATGATTCCGCCGGAATTTCCTGGAAAAGCGTAGGCTGCTTTTCCGGTTGTTTCTGACAGGAAAAAAGTATTGACAGGAAGAGAATGCTTGGAAGGACGTTTCTCATGAATTGGTGTTTCCTTTTAGTTTCTTCTCTACGGGAAGATCGGAAATCTCCGCTCTCACCACCGAGAGGTGCTTTTTAAATATCCTGATCCTGCGATTGCCATCCATTTTGACAAAGACGACTTGGGATTTGTCCTCGTTGTACACTTCGATGAATCCAGGTCCATACCAGGACTCGAAGAGCTTCACGACGTCTTCGCGCAGCTTCTCCGCTTTGAGATCTTCGTTCCACGGCGCCCAACCTTCGTAGGTGAATTCTATGGGCATGAGGTAGATTTTGTCTTGGTCGAACTGAGGATAAAAACGCATCTTCGCAGGGTGTCCCGAAGGCATTTCGGCGTTGTATTCTACAGAAAGTGCAGTCGGGCCGTTGGTCAGTTTGCCCTCCTTGTTGAGTTGCCAGCAGGCCTCGAAGAAATCCCTTTTTTGCATTCCCAGCTCCAGGCCCAAAAATATATCATTGACCTTCTTGCCCGAAGCCAGCTCCTTTTCTTCCAGCTTTTCGTATTCCGATTTGCAGGAGAAGAAGAGTAAAGAAAGGCATAGAATTCTAACGGATTTCAAAAACCAGGGGTGTATCATTATTTCTCAGTACTAGTAAATTCGGTTTGTTTTCGATGTTGATGTGGAGCAAGTGGCGGATTTCGCCAGTGACGTACAAGCCGCTTTGCTCAGGGAGTAAGGCTTGCCACTTGTTTTCCCCGAGAGGTTTCAATGCCCAGCCGTAGCTTCCCATCTGGGATCCCAGTTCAGGCTTGACCGCGCTATTGTTTCCGCCAAAGACCAAATAGGGTAGCTGTTGGTCAATATGCAATGCGGTGATCGAATAGACAGGTGCTGACTGGACTTCGCTGGGTAAGTCCACCGATTTAAACGCGCCTTCTCCGGCGTTGATCCAGAGCATAGTTTTTAGGATCTGTGCGTGTAAAGTTAGGGATTTAGCCCAAACGGATTGGGGAAAAAGCTCTTCCAAGGACTTGTTTTGGTATGATTCATAAGTCAGCAATTGCTTGCGAAGGGAGGGGATTTGTCGTAGAAGGGAAGTCTTTAACACCCAGGGAATAGTCTTTCGGTTTTCATGCTGAGCGAGGATCTGGTCGAGCGTCCCATTTTGGTCAAAGTCATTCACGACCATCAGGAGTTCGGAATTGGCAGAGGTTCTAAGGCGGGAATTCAGCCCGTGGTTTCCCGCAACGACGTCAGGTTTGCCATCGCCGTTGATATCCTGTACAAGTAGGCAGTTCCACAGCCCCGCGGTATTTCCAAATCCGAACTTCTCACTGGACTCTTCCAGTTTTCCATCCAGTAAACTATAAACCCTGATAGGCATCCATTCTCCCGCCAGTACCAGTTCGGTGTTTCCATCGCCGTCCAAGTCCGCCAAAGCCCCAGCGGTCAACATGCCGATATTGGAAAGAGCTGGATTGAGTCTTTCGGTGATGTCTGAGAATCCGCCTTCGCCGTTATTTTCCCAAATCTTAAGCCCAGCTGGAATTCCATAGGAAAATGGAATAGCCCGGCTTCCGACGATCAAGTCTTCATCGCCGTCCTGGTCCAAGTCGAGGGAAAGTATGAATGCGGTAGGACTTGAGGGGAAGACCTGGGATGTTTTCCGAAAATTCCCAAGGCCATCGTTCAGGTACAGCCTGTCGGAATAGGCCGGTGAAAAATCCCCAAACTCTATCCCTCCGCTGCCGACCAGTAGGTCTGGACTGTTGTCTCCATTTGCATCGAAAAAGTGAGCCGTGACGTCCTCGGCCAAAGAGTCCTGGGCAAAGAGTCCGGCTTGGCTTTCTATAAATTCGCCCGATGGGGTCTGTAGCAGAAGTGAGGAAGCTTGTCCTCTCGCTCCCGGAATGAAAAGGTCATCCAAACCATCATCGTTGACATCGGCTTTGGCGGCTTTTGGACCCTCCCTGCTGATCATCCAAAAACGCAACCTGTCCCGATCGAAGTCGACAAAATCGCTTTCCACATGACGGAAGGGAATTTTGGATTCTTTTGATCGGAGAATTTGCGAATGAACTGGCGTTGGTTTGACGGTTGACTTGGTCTGTGTCTCAGGAGAAAGTTTTAGAAACTGGTTGCTTGCAACATCGCTTATCAAACTGATTTTGCCGTCGGGCCAGATGATTTGGACAGAGTCAAGTTTTTCGATTTGTCCCAAGCCGAAATGCAGTCTCGGGTCTACCGAGGACATATAGCCTTTTACCGGCTGATATTCTTGGAAGAATTGCTTGTCTTTCGAAAATGCCGTTACCTTGGCTCCAAAAGCGTTTCCTAGATCCAAGATCAGATAATTTCCGCTATTACTGTCCGAACTGGTGTTTTGAAATACAAATGCCCTTTCATTCAGATTGTTGACGACTAAGTCCAAGTCCCCGTCATTGTCCAAGTCTCCATAGGCAGAACCTGTGCTGAAGGTTGCCTGAGCCATTCCCATGGTCTCAGCGAGGTTTTCAAACTGCCAGTTTCCTCCGTTTTTGAAAAGAAAATTCACTTGTGGAGTCGAGGGAAAAGCATCAATCATCTTGGTCAGGAGTACCGAATCCTCCCGATAGCCTTTGACTTTTTCCTGGTTGTTGACGTAAAAATCCACGAAATCAAAATCCGTCAAATCCTTGACAATCCCGTTTGCTACGAAAATGTCCTTCAGTCCGTCGTTGTCCGCATCGAAAATCAAAGCTCCCCAGCTCCAGTCGGTCGCCTCGACTCCGGCCATTCTGCCCACTTCAGCAAAGACCGGCGTGGCGTTTTCAGGTTGGAAGCCCAAGTTTCGCTGGAGGGTATTTCGGGTAAACTGGTGGTGGTAGCCCGCCTTTGTGCTAGCCTGATGCTTGTCCCAATCCTCAAAAGGAGTTTTTGTCTTTACCCTGGCAAGCTCCTTAGGAAGCATTTCGGTCACGAAGATATCGGGGCGGGAGTCGTTGTTTAGGTCGGCGATGTCCGCACCCATACTTCCCATGCTGATCTCGGGAAGAAGCATTGGGAGATTTTCAGCAAAAGTTCCGTCCTGGTTGTTGAGGTAGAGGTAGTCCCTTTCAAAAAAATCGTTTGAAACATATAGATCTGGCCAATTGTCTCCATTGAGGTCGGAGACGGTAACCCCAAGCCCATAGCCTATGGAGCTTCCGTAGATCCCGGCCTCTTCGGAAATGTCGGCGAAGCTTTCTCCCTCGTTTCGGAAAAGCTTATTCCCTCCCTCGGGATCGCGGACTTCCCGCTGTCCATCGCGCAGATCAAAGATGCCCACTGACCTCTCGGAATTGCTAAGCAGATACATATCCAAATCCCCGTCCTTATCCATATCGAAGAAGACTGCATGCTGGCTGAGGCCTTTTTCTGCCAGGCCGTAGTCCTTGGCTTTTTCGGAAAAAGTCAGATTGCCTTGGTTGATAAAGAGTTCGTTGTGGCGCCTGTCGCCTCCAGGAGGACCGGATTTGCAGACATAGATATCGAGCAAGCCGTCGCCGTTGACGTCCGCCATGCTTACTCCAGTGGTCCAATAGCCGGTGGAATTGAGGCCGGCTTCCTCGGTAATGTCTTTGAATTTCAGACTTCCCAAGTTGAGGTAGAGCCTGTTGCTGTTTTGGTTGCCGGCAAAGAAAATGTCGACCAATCCGTCATTGTTGATGTCGCCCAAGGCCACTCCGGCCCCGTTGTAAAAATTCCGAAAGGTGTAGGGGTTGACTTTTTCGGTATAGGCGAGATCGTTTCTAAAGTCAATTCCGGTTTCCGCCTCGGATAAGAGTCGGAAGAGAGTTTGGGTGTTTTGGTTTTCCCTTTTACAGGAAATAAGGATAAGTAACAGGAGAACAAGAAGGTTCTTGAACTTCATGGCATTTTGGTAAAAAAAAGGAAGTGTACCGGAGTACACTTCCCCTCAAAATTGTCTCGGTCTTGATTAGTAGCCTGGGTTTTGAACCAGATTTGGATTGGCATTGATGGCCTGCTGTGGGATAGGGAACAAGGCTCTGAAAGGCTCAGACTGGGCCTTTTCCCACCAAGGCTGATTCCACTTGCCAAAGCGGATCATATCCGTACGGCGGCTTGCCTCGGCAAACATCTCAAATCCACGCTCCTCGAAAATCAGATCCAGGGTCAGGGCTGCATGTGGTGCAACTCCCGCTCTGTTTCTGATCATGTTAATTGCGTCCAAAGCTTCCTCGGTTTTTCCCTGACGGAAAGCAGCTTCGGCTTTGATAAGGATAATATCTCCCAATCGGATCAGTGGGTAGTCGTTGTTCAAGCTTGACGCAGATCCCAGAGCAAACTCAAACTTTCCTACCCTTACACCAGCTTGTCTCAAAGCATTGGGAGCCAGCATATTGATGTTTGGTGTAAAAGTCAGAGGTTGGCCGTCGGGATCATTGGCTTCTGCGGAGATATCATTGAGCCGGGTTCCGTCAGATGCGAATTGAGGGCCTTCCAAGAAGGAGTTTTTCCGCACGTCATCGTCGTCGAAGTTGTTGTAAAACTCCTCCAAAGACGCGTAGCCGTTCCAAGGTTGCTCCTGCAGATTGTAGGTGTTTTGGCTCAGATTGTGCAAAGTCATCTGAGGCAGGTTGAATCCCTGTGCGTTGTTTTGGTCATAGGGCAGCGTTAGGATGTTTTCGGTCGACCCGCCGTTGCGCTCTGCGAAATTTGCAAAGAAATTAGCCGAAAGGGAGTACTTGTCACTTTCGATCACCTCGTCGGCCGCGGCTTCGGCATCGGCCCATCTCTGTGTTCCGGTGTAGATCTCGGCGTTGAGATAGAGCTTGGCCAGCATGGCCTGTGCGGTGTAGTAGTTGATCGTTGTCTTGGTGTTTGTTTTGACCAGCAGATCCATGTTGTCTTTGATGGAGCTTTCGATGAAGGCAAACACCTCTGCCCTGGAATTGTTTTTTGGATTACCGACTGTGCTTGTTTCTTCGACGATCGGAACATTCCCAAAAGAGTCAATCAGCCAGAGGTAAGAGAGCGCTCTCAGTACTTTCAATTCTGCCACCAAAGCCTCGACATCGGGATATTGGATCAGCAGGTTGTTGATCTCACCGATGGCGGTGAAGCAATAGTTCCAAGAGTTGTTGAAAGCTTCGTCGGATGGCTGCCAGGTATGTCTGTGCATTCTTAGCCAAAGCCCCCCATCTTCCCAGTCAGCACCTTTTTGTGGAATCGCCATCTCGTCGGAAGAGATTTCGTAGATAGACCAGATGCTATTATGGCCGCCCCAAGACCCCACGATTCTGGAGTAGGCGGAAGCTTTTAGGACATTAATCAAATTTGGGTTGGTGCTGTTGGCAATATCGTCTGCGGTCACACCATCCAACACTTCCTGCTCAAGTTCCTGACATGCGCCCAAGGCATACACCATGGGAAGCATTAAACAGATTTTACTTAGTGATTTTAACATATCTGTAGAATTTGATCGGTTATTTAAAGTTAACGGTTACCCCTAATGTAAAGGACCGGGTCTGGAAGTAGGTGTTTCTTCGCTCGATGCCTGGAGAAAGCGCGGAGGTAAACGCGTCGTTATTCTCCGAGTCGCTAGTTCTTACCTCGGGATCCACACCGGTGTAATTGGTAATGGTGAATAGATTCTGGGCAGCGAAGTAGATTCTCAGTGAGCTCAGGTTGGCTGAATTGGTCTTCACGTTGTAGCCAAGTTCTGCGTTGTCCAAGCGAATGAAGGAAGCATCCTCCACATAGGAACTATTGAAGGTCGGAGTTGAAACAACCAAGGGATTGGTAGGAGTGTTCTCAGTCACGACGGAGTTCCAGGTATTTGAGGCTGGATCAGCATTTTCGTAGAACCCACGGTAAGAGTTGTAAAGGTCGTGGCCCCAAGCTCCCCTTATGAAGAAATTCAGGCTCCACTGTCCCCAAGCAAAGGCGTTGGTAAAACCAAATTCACCTTTTGGAAGACCGTTGCCCAATTTTTCAAATTCATCCGGCACCGTCGTTGACAGGATATACTCTCCGGCCTCGGTGTAGCCAAGCAACCTTGGTCCATAGATGTCACCCAGGTTTTCGCCCACAATGTTGTAGATCATTGGGTTGTTGTTTTGGCCAGGAGAACCTGGAGTGGCAAATCTCAATTCTTCAAATCCGAGATCACCTGCCGACAAGCTTTCGATGGTGGTCTTGTCATAGATGGTGAAGTTCAACGTAGGGGTCCACTTAAGCGTACCTTTTCCGATTTCCGCTACTGAAGCGGCAAATTCGAAACCGGCAGCTCTCAGATCAGCAAGGTTGATCCAAGTGGAAGAGGCAGTATTGAACCTTCCCGGGTCAAAGGGATTGGGAGCACCTGTAGCTACTGGTACGTTAAACAAGAGGTCTGAAATGTTTCTGGTATAATAGTCCACACTACCGGTGACTTTATTGTTAAACATCCCGAAGTCCAAACCCACGTTGAATTCTTTTTTGGTTTCCCACTTCAGATCCCTGTTGGGGTTGGAGAATTGGTTGATTCCCACGAAGATGTCGTTTTGGGTCAAGGGATCCCCATCCAGATCGACCCGGTTTCCGTTGCCATACACACCAAGTGCCAAGGTGGGCGATGGAGGTAGGTTGCCGGTCACACCGTAAGAAACCCGTGGCTTGAACTGGGAAAACAAGCCCATGTCGAAGATTTGGGTAAAGTCAGAACCTACGGAGAAGGCAGGGAAAATACCAGTTTGGTTGTTAGCTCCAAATCCAGAGTAGGTCTCTGATCTCACGGATGCGGAAACGAAGAAGGTGTTGTCCCAATTGAAGTTGGCTCGACCAAAAAGCGAGTTGAGCTGATCTTCATTGGCGTAGGAGGACATTTCGGTGTTGTTGCCTACTCGAATGGCTCCCGCTCCCAAATTGTCCCAGCCAAGATCAAACAGATACTGGCGGGCGCGTGCGTTGAAGCCCTGATTTTTGGTAAACTGCATGCCGGCTCCGCCAAGCAGGGTCAGATTCAACTTGTCGGTGAGGTCTTGCTCATATCGAAGGGTAGTCTCGAAGATTCTTTGTGCCCTGTCTCTGGTAATCCGTTGGGCTGAGCCAGTTGCTCCAAGTCCGACTTGATAGTCTTGGAGAGACCAGAAATTACCTTCCAGCTCATTTCGTCTGTCTTGGGAATATTGTGCCGTCAAAGTCAGATTCGAGAGAATATCAAATTCTGCTCTATAGGATAACAACGCGGTCTTTACTTCTCCGACAAACTTCTGCTGGTTGGCAAGTGCCACGGGGTTGTAGAAATCAAATAGATCTCTTTGGAAATATCCTCCAAAACGCTGCTGGGCATCATCGGTGTTCTCGAAGATCGGAGCGGTGGGGTTGTAGATCGTAGCGTATCTAAACGCGGCGTCGTTGATGGATTCTCTCGCTACATTGGTGAAGGAAAGGTTGACATTGAAACGCAGTCTGTTGTTTAGCGCACCTTGGGAAAGATTCAATCGGGTGTTCAGTCTTTCGTTGCCGACGCCGTTGACTATCCCGTTGTTGTCACGATAGTTGACCGATGCCATATAATTGGAATTGCCAAAACTTCCGGATATGCTGGCGTTGGTAGTAAAGGACATCGCATCGTCGATGAGTTCTTCCCTCCAATCGGTTTCGCTGCCAAAGTCAGTTCCGCCTCTTTCGACAAATTCCTCTGCAGAGAGAATTGGGATCAGGTTGGCTGCTTTGTCGAGTGTGGCAAAGCTGTTGACTGTCACATTGGTAGCGCCTTCGCGCTTGCCTTGCTTGGTAGTGGTGATCAGGATCACACCAGAGGAGCCTCTGGCACCGTAGATAGCGGCCGCGGATCCATCCTTCAATACGTCGATGGACTGGATATCATTGGGATCGACGTTTTCCAGGGATGCTCCGATCACTCCATCCAATACGATCAAGGGCGAGGAGTTGGCCCCAAACGTGGAAAGACCTCTCAGTCTTACATTGAAGGCATTGTTCGGATTGCCGCCTGGTCTTGTGATAGACAGACCGGCCACCTTGCCTTGGAGCAATTGCGCTGGGTTCGACACATTTCCCCGGTTGAAGTCTTCTGGTTTCACACCGACCACCGCCGAGGTGATTTCCTTTTTGTCTTGTGAACCGTAGCCGATGACTACAGCTTCTTCCAGGCTCTGAATGTCCTCTTCCAGATTGATAGTGATGGTGCTTTGGTTGCCGATCTCTACCTCTTGGGTCAGATAGCCTACAAAGGAAATGACCAGCACCTGGTCTTCGGGCTGTAGGGGAAGCGTGAACTTACCATCCACATCAGTGGCTGTGCCTCGGGTGGTGCCTTTGACCATCACCGTGGCTCCGGGTACAGGGACTCCAAGGCCGGCGTCCATGACTGTCCCAGAGATGGAGCGGCTTTGGGCATTGACGGCCAAAATAGCACTCAGGGTAAGTGCAATTGTAAGCGCCAATGACTTGAGATTGGGTAAATAATTTGTCATAGGGTTTTTTGTTTGATAAAAAT
>CAZTJM010000142.1:0-11947 GCA_964613865.1 uncultured Limnohabitans sp.
GGAGAGCCCTATGAGACCATCGAGGAGATCTGGCCTGATTATCCGACCAAGGATGATTTCTTCTTCAACGAGGACGAATACTAAAAGACGAAAGCCCCGCCCCGATAGCAATCAAGGCGGGGCTTTTTACTTAGGAATGCGATTTTTTGGGCTGGACTACAGCCCCAGCACTTGGCGGAGACGAGCATAGCCCGTCTTGCTCACCGGAATCTGCCCCCCCCCTTTCAATTTGACCAGGTAGGAATCCCGCTCGTAGGGCTCTATCCCCGTAATCCCATTGAGATGAATGATGAAAGATCGATGCACCCGTACAAACTTCCCGGGATCCAGACTTTCCTCAAGTGTCTTCATAGTCATTTTTTTCAAGTACTTGCCTCCGGCAGTGTGAATGGCTACATAGTCGTCCTCCGCTTCGAAAAAAACCACTTCTTGTACGGGGATGATCTTGATGTCATTTTTCACTCGGACTACTAGCCTATTGCTCTTCTCGGCAAGCTGGTTCAGTTCCTGCTCTGCTGTTTCATCCTGAATTGTTTCCCTTCGTTCCAAAAAGCGATCTATGGCCTGTCTAAACCTGGTCTGTGAAAAGGGCTTCAAAAGATAATCCAGCGCCTTTGCATCAAAGGCCTTGAGCGCGTACTGATCAAAAGCGGTTGTGAAAATAACTGCCGGCGGCTCATCCAAAAGCTCCAGCATTTCAAAGCCCGTAATCTTCGGCATCTGCACATCCAAGAAAACCAGGTCAGGCTGATGCTGCTGTATGGCCTTCAGCCCCTGAAAGCCGTCTTGGCACACCTCCAGCACTTCAAACTGTGGAAATTCCATCAGGTACTCGCTGACTATCCCGGCTGCCAGAGGTTCGTCGTCAATTATTAAGGTTTTGATCATTGGTACTGGGGGATTTTCAAGGTAACACGAAATAGGCCGCCTGCAGCTTCCGTGGCCAAGAGGTCTTTTCTTCCAAACAAAAGGTACAAGCGTCTTTCGACCGAGCTCAGCCCAAAACCTGTTCCTTCCGGGGCGGCAAATTCAGGATCAAAGGGATTGCTCACTTCCAACAAGAGGTAGTTGCCCTCCTTTTTACACTGGATATCGATTTTCACCGAGCCTGTCATTCCGTACAGTCCATGCTTGATGGCATTTTCGACCAGAGGCTGTATGAGCAGTTGCGGGATTCTGGCGGACTCGAGATCCGGATCCACGGCAAAGTCCACGACCAATCTATGTCCAAACCTCACCCTTTCGATATCCAGATACATACGGAGGTAGTTCAGTTCCTCTTTGAGCGAAATCCAGCTTTGGGAATCTTTGCGGATAGTACCCCTCAGAAATTCCGAAAGTTGGAGCACCATCTCCCTCGCCTTGTCCGGTTGGGATTTTACCAATGCGCTAATGGAATTAAGGCTGTTGAAGAGAAAATGTGGCTGCAACTGCTGCCGTAGCTGTGCGAGTTCGGCGTCTTTGGACAGCTGAAGCATTTGGGACTCCCTCCTGTTGAGCTGGTCTTGATCCTCGAGTTTGGATGCCAGCAAAGCAAGCATCGCCCAGAGAATCTCCGCCCCCGTCAGGACCGTGAGTCTCAGATAAAGGGTCTTTTCCAGAAAAAACAAATATTCTGCCTCGCCGGAAAACCACCACACCAGCAGATATCGGTGCCCGACAACACCAAGAATGCTAAGCATCAACGGGATTCCCAAAGTCTGCCCAAGATTTTCTTTTTTGGGGAGAAAGTAGCTGAACATGCTTCGAATGACCGAAAGACCCACCATCAGCATGAAGCCAAAGACCAGGCTATCGACCGCGGCGGTTTCAACATCCAAGCCGTACTGGACCTGCAAAAGAAAACATCCCAAGAACCAGATGAATCCGGCTCCGGGGATGATCCATTTTCCCAGTTTTGGGTTTAAAAAAGCGTGTGAAAGCAAAGTGGAAGTTATTCTAGTTGGTTTTAATATCGTCAATAGGATTTGATTTCCAAGCCTCCAAAGAGTATGGTACCCTTGAGTACTACTACCTTGCTGCTGTCCACCCCACCATCACGAAAGAATCGCTTGTCTTCCAGTCCGGCGGCAATGTTGGACACCTCAGTACGGATATCCCAGTGCGGAGGCACGATCAATTTCACCCCTCCAAAAATGATGTCCACCTGAATGGTCACGACACCGCTGAAGTCGGCTTGGGTCAAGTCCAAATCAGCGCCTCC
This sequence comes from uncultured Limnohabitans sp., assembly GCA_964613865.1. Lineage (GTDB taxonomy): Bacteria > Bacteroidota > Bacteroidia > Cytophagales > Cyclobacteriaceae > Algoriphagus. The sequence continues at coordinate 2,204 of CAZTJM010000142.1, forward strand.
AAAGGCCGCAGTGATTTTGCCTCCTTGGAAATTCTTGGTCATCATCCGCCTGTTCACTCCACTGAAGACCGCATCGATATTGAGGGAGTCAGCGAAAGAAGTACCGGTGGTACGAGTAAAACCGCTCTTGTCGCCCGAGGCTGTCGAGTCTGAAGTGCCTGACTCATCAACGATCTTTGCATCTTCCACGGTGGAAGAGAAGGCCGACCCCGTGTGCGTTTTTTGGGTCTTGAATTTCGCGTCCCAGTTAGTCCTGATCTCGTCCAAGACTTGGTTTTCACGCCTTTTTTGCAAAATCAGGTACAAGCCCAAGGTAATCAAGCCCAAAGGCCAGACGTATTGCCCGATGCCAAAATCGAAATCAAAGGAATTTCTCGCGAGGAAATAGGTGCCCAAAAACAGCATCAAGAAACCAAAGAAACTTTTGAATTCGTGTTTGATGACGGAGAATAGACCTATTACGATCAGGATCATGGGCCAAGTAAGCACCCAACTCGGGATGAAGACACCGACTTTTCTCAGGAGGAGGATGATGCCTATGCCCAAAATGATAAACCCGAAGGCTATACTCCCATCGTTGTTTGATTTCTTAAAATTTTTCATGGCTTGGTGTGTTAATGTGATGGTCAAAAGTACACTTGACGCATCGCGGGAAGAACACACAATAGGCAGGCCTGAGGAAAAAGTCGGTAAAGGCGCACAAAATGTCGGTGAAATTGCAGCCGTTTTTTTTTACCGATTCGAATCCTTGCGGGAAATCAGGAATTCGGCATACTCCAAGTCCTCGGGAGTGGTGATTTTGATGTTTTCCGGGTTACCCAAAATCAGGCTTACCTCCCAGCCCTGAAACTCATAGACAGTCGCATCGTCCGTAAACTGGGGGAGTTCCTGTACTTGAAACGCCTCTTTGATCTTCGCAACCTGAAAAGTCTGGGGAGTCTGCACCAACCTAAAATGTCCCCGATCCTGGAAGATGCTTTTACCCGTCTCATCCACCTTGCGGATCGAGTCCTTCAATGGAACCACCGGTATGGCGCTGCCTGTCTTTTCTGCTTCTTCAAAACTCTTTTGGATCACTTCTTTTTTCACAAAGGGCCTCACTCCATCGTGGATCGCAACCAATCCGTCCGAAAAAGGGAGTTTTTCCAGTCCATTTCTCACTGACTGAAATCGGGAATCCCCCCCTGCGACCAGCTCATGTGAAAGGGAAAAATCGTACTGTGCACACAAAGTCTTCCAAAGTGAAAAATCCCGCTCCGGAAGAACCAGGATCAGTGTGATCCCAGGCTCAGCCTCGGCAAATGCTCCTAAGGTATGCATCAATACTGGCTTCCCGCCGATGGGCAAATATTGCTTGGATACCGATCCTCCCATACGGGTTCCTTTTCCTCCCGCCACGAGAATTGCTGCTTTTCTCATCGATGATTTTTTGTCTTAATCTTCCCTCATCCAAGAAAGGGAAAAAATTGACCCTAAGGTATAAAAAAAGCCCCTTTCGGAGCTTTTGGGATTAAAGGATCAACATCGCGTCCCCGTAGGAGAAGAAGCGGTACTTTTCCTTGATTGCCTCTTTGTAGGCCTTCATGATCAAGTCATAGCCGCCAAATGCAGACGCAGTCATCAGGAGCGTGGACTCTGGCAGGTGGAAGTTGGTGATCAAGGCATTAGCTATCTTGAACTCGTAGGGAGGGATGATAAACTTATCGGTCCATCCACTGCTGGCCTTCAATCTGCCGCCGGCGGTCACCGAGGATTCTATGGTCTTGAGGGAGGTCGTTCCCACAGCTACGACACGTTTTTTACTATCCAAGGCTTCATTGACCAGCTTGACCGTCTTTTCGGGGATATTGTAGTTCTCCGAATCCATTTTGTGTTTGGTCAGATCTTCCACGTCCACCTGGCGGAAAGTACCTAAACCCACGTGAAGGGTAATTGGACTAACTTCCACCCCTTTCAGCTCCAATCGTTTCAACAATTGAGGAGTAAAGTGCAAGCCTGCGGTAGGGGCAGCGACCGCTCCGACATTTTTGGCAAAAACTGTCTGATATCTTTCCCGGTCCTCCGGCTCGATCTTCCTTTCGATGATTTCCTTCAACAATGGGGTTTCGCCCAAGGTGTCTATGGTCTTTTCAAACTCCTCTTGGTTGCCATCAAACAAAAACCGGATGGTGCGTCCTCGGGAGGTCGTATTGTCGATCACCTCGGCCACAAGGTCGCTATCGCCGAAATAGAGCTTGTTGCCTACGCGGATTTTCCGTGCGGGATCTACCAGCACATCCCATAGTCTCAGCTCAGGATTAAGCTCCCTCAACAGAAACACCTCGATTTTCGCTCCAGTTTTTTCCTTGTTTCCGTACAGCCTGGCCGGGAATACCTTCGTATCGTTGGTCACAAACACGTCGCCGTCTTCGAAGTATTCCAGAATTTCTTTAAATATTCTGTGCTCGATTTGGCCGGTCTTCCTATGGACGACCATCAGGCGGGAATCATCTCGGTTTTCGGTAGGATAAAGGGAAATTAATTTCTTGGGGACGTCAAATTTGAAGTCTGATAATTTCATATTGGGGCTTTAGGAGTCTTACTCGATATTCTTACTCTGGTATTTACTTTAAAAAATGCAAAGTTAATAACAATAATGCCCAAATTCAGCTAACTTAACAAATTGTTTTACCCAACTGTTATAAGCATGCTGTTTTTCCAATTGACCTGGGAAAGTTTCCGCTTCGCCGTCACCGCACTCAAATCCAACCTAACGCGCACTATCCTCTCCCTTTTGGGTGTCACCGTGGGTATTTTCGCGATCATCGCAGTGTTTACGCTAGTGGATTCATTGGAGGGAAAGATAAAATCCTCCTTTGCTTTCTTGGGAACAAACGTCATGCGGGTAGACAGATTTCCATTTGCCAGCGGTCCTCAGGATTACCCTTGGTGGAAATATTTCAGAAGACCTCCGGGCACATTGGCGGAATATCGATTTATCCAGCAACGCCTAAAAAATGCGGAAGGGGTGACGATCTCCGCATCCGCCACTGCTACCGTGCAGGCGGGCAGCAACGCATTTGAAGGAATGGCGCTCACTGGGGTAGCCTATACCTATCAGGACGTTTATGAGGTAGCCTTGGAAGAAGGCCGCTATTTTTCGGAGGCGGAAATCAACGCTTCCAGAAACTTGGCGATTGTGGGCAAAAAAATCGCCAACTCCCTCTATCCAAACCAACCGCCCCTAGGCAAAGAAGTCAAGATCAAGGGAATGAAATTCACCATCATAGGCATCTTTGAAGAGGAAGGCGAAGGTTTTCTGGAACTGCCCTCCAAAGACGAAGCCTGCCTCATACCCTACGGAGCGTTTAACAAGATGTACTATACCGGAAGAAATGGCCTAGAACCCACTATCGCGGCCAAGGGCTTGGAAACGGACATCGGCTTGGTTGCTTTGGAAAATGAACTGACTGGCCTGATGAGGGCAAAACGAGGCTTAAAGCCCACTGAAGAAAACGACTTTGCCCTCAATAAAACCGAGTTTATTCAAAACGCAATCGGATCGATCTTTGACGTGATCTCCGTAGCAGGATGGGTGATTGGCGGGTTTTCCATCTTGGTCGGCGGCTTCGGTATCGCCAACATCATGTTTGTGTCGGTACGTGAAAGGACCAACATTATCGGGATCCAAAAATCGCTTGGCGCCAAAAACTATTTCATCCTGTTCCAATTCTTGTTTGAAGCAGTTTGCCTGAGTTTGATCGGAGGAGGGACTGGTATCTTCTTAGTTTATTTACTGAGCTTTATGCAGCTCGGAACCTTGGAGCTGATCCTGTCTTTCAAAAACATCATTTTGGGACTGGGTGTATCCTCGATCATCGGGGTAGTAGCCGGTATTGTACCCGCTACCCTTGCAGCGAGAATGGATCCTGTGGAAGCCATTCGGACGGCATAGGGCTCATTCATTACCTACAAAAAAGGAGGCTTTCGCCTCCTTTTTTGATAAATTCAGTTTTCGACTATTCCTCCACAGAAACCGGAGGCTCTGTCGGAAGCAGGCCTGATGCGGCTTTGATCTTGCCTTCCAGCTCTTCCATCAGTTCTGGGTTGTCCAACAACAGGTTTTTTACGGCATCGCGGCCCTGTCCCAGCTTTTCACCATTGTAGGAAAACCAAGACCCGGCTTTTTTGATGATCTCCAGCTCTACGCCCAAGTCGATGATCTCTCCGACCTTGGATATGCCCTGCCCGTACATGATGTCAAACTCTACGACTTTGAAGGGAGGCGCCACTTTGTTTTTGACCACTTTGACACGCGTGCGGTTACCAAGGATATTGTCAGCGCCTTCCTTGATTTGGCCTACGCGGCGGATATCCAGTCGGACCGAAGCATAAAACTTCAGGGCGTTCCCGCCAGTCGTCGTTTCCGGATTTCCGAACATCACGCCGATTTTTTCACGAAGCTGATTGATGAAGATACAGGCGCAACCCGTCTTGTTGATCGCACCGGTTAGCTTTCTTAGTGCTTGGGACATCAATCGAGCCTGCAAGCCCATTTTGCTTTCGCCCATCTCGCCTTCGAGCTCGCCCTTTGGCACCAATGCCGCCACGGAGTCAATCACGATGATGTCGATAGCGCCGGAACGGATCAGATGCTCGGCGATTTCCAAAGCCTGCTCCCCGTTGTCTGGCTGGGAGATCAGGAGATTCTCGGTGTCAATTCCGAGTTTTTCGGCGTAGTTTTTGTCAAAAGCATGTTCTGCATCGATGAAAGCAGCCAAGCCTCCGGAGCGTTGGGCTTCGGCGATGCAGTGCATAGTGAGGGTAGTCTTACCAGAAGACTCCGGACCGTAGATCTCGATGACCCGACCGCGTGGGATACCGCCAACACCCAAGGCCATATCCAGCCCCAAAGATCCTGTGGAAATTGCCGGAACATCCTGCACTTTATTATCGCTGAGCTTCATTACGGTACCTTTCCCGTAAGTTTTCTCCAGCTTATCGATAGTAAGCTGCAAAGCTTTCAGTTTTTCTGCGTTATTACTCATGATTTCAAATTTGTAAAAGATTCAAATGTTGGTGAAATTAACGAAAGAACAAGGCATAACCAAGGTGAAAAGCCCCATTGTTTCCGGGGGCCAAATTCGTATTTTTAATCAATCAAATGATCTTTTTTTATCCAATACCTCTCAGTTCATCCAAAAATTGTCAGGTATTGTCAAGCATCATATGAAAACTGCTCTAGGGATTTTATTCCTTCTTCTGACCACTTCCACGCTGGCATTGGGTCAAAACGGATCCAAAAACTCTGCCTTCACCTTTGGCGAAGAGTTGCAGTTTGAGGTTTCCTATGGCTGGCTGAATCTGGCCGAGGCCAAACTCCAAGTCGGCAAGCGGGTCGTGCAGGAGCAATCCAGGCCCCATTTCAAAATCGATGCCTTCGGAAAGACCAAGGGGGCAGCGACGATCTTTGGTAAGGTTAACGACAACTGGGGCACCCATCTGGACACCGGCACCCTCCTCCCCTCTCTGTCCTACCGACACATCGAGGAGGGGAAATACCGCAAAAACGAAAAAGTGTACTTCGACCAGGAAAACCGAAAAGCCCGGATGGAACTCTATGATCGGGACAACCGCACCCTGAAGGAGTCCAAGGAATTCAAGCTGCCGGGAAACGTACAGGATCTGGTCAGCGGCTTCTATTACCTGAGATCCATGGATCTGACCAACCTGAAGAAAGGCCAGGCGATTTTGATCACCGGATTCTTTGACAAGGAAATATATAACCTAAAATTAATATTCGAAGGAACGGAGGAGATCGAGACCAATCTCGGGGTGATGGACACCTATATTTTTTCCCCGCAAATTCCCACCAATAAGCTATTCAGGGGGGACTATCCGGTCAAAGTCTGGGTCACTAAGGATCAGAACAAAATACCCGTCAAGATCAAAGCCAACCTCTTCATCGGCTCGCTCAACATCGACATCGCTTCCGCCAAAGGTCTCAGAAACAAATAATTCACACTGAATTAATATTTCGCTAACACAGGATTCATGTCATGGCTTGATTTCACGAATTTTTTGCCAAAGTTGAGTCGCATGCCAATGATTGTTTGGCGGCTATCCTCAAATATTCTGTAATTTTAACCGAACCTTAAAGCAATTCCTCGATGAGCGAAAAGCAAAAGATCAAGGTCCTGGTCGTGGACGACGAGCCGGACATTGTGGAGATCTTAAAGTACAACCTTCAAAAAGAGGGTTATGAGGTGGCGACAGCTGAGGACGGCATCAAGGCAGTCAAGACCGCCACCAAGTTCCAACCTGATGTGATTTTGCTGGACATCATGATGCCCAACCAGGACGGTGTGGAGACCTGCCTGCAGATCCGGCAGATTCCCGAGCTGAAAAACACCTTCATCATCTTCCTTACTGCAAGGATGGAAGAATACTCGGAGGTGGCGGCCTTTGACGTGGGCGCGGACGACTACATCACCAAGCCGATCAAACCGCGGGCACTGATGAGTAGGATTTCTGCACTGTTCAGACGAGAGTCCAAGAAAGAACAGGAGCAGAGCCAGATCAAGATCAAGGACCTGACCATAGACCGCGGCAGCTATACCATCGACAAATCAGGCAAAACCATCACGCTTCCCAAGAAGGAATTTGAATTGTTGTATTTCCTTGCCAAAAACCCTAATATGGTTTTTGGTAGAGATGAGCTCCTGCACAATATCTGGGGATCGGATGTGTTTGTTTTGGCCCGAACGGTCGACGTGCATATTCGTAAAGTCCGCGAAAAGATAGGCGAGGACTACATCTCTACCGTGAAAGGCGTAGGGTACAAGTTCGATTTGGGATAAAAATGCTGACCACTTCCAGGGGAATTTCTTTGATTTTGGCGATCGCCATATCGGTTCTCATGGCTGCTTTTCTCTCCCTGATGCCTGAGGTGACGCCTACGGTCTTGGTCGTTGCCAGCGGACTCACGTTTTCGGTCTCCTATCTACTGATCAACATCACGCTCGAGTTTTTGGTCTTCCGTGAGATCGGCAACATCTACTCTCTTTTGGAGAAAATCCAAAAAAAAGACCTCTCGGAGCTTCCCGACAAATCGCTCCGAGCCTCGCTATCACCCCTCCGCAAGATCAATTCCGTGATCAACTCCTATGCCATGGCCCGGCAAAAGGAAATAGACACGCTCCAAAAGACGGCGGAGTTTCGAAGGGAATTCATTGCGGATATTTCACACGAACTGAAAACCCCGATTTTCGCCACGCAGGGCTACATCCACACACTGCTGGACGGTGCGATCGAAGACAAGCAGGTGAGGATGAAATTCCTGAAGCGTGCCGCAAAAAGCCTGGATTCCCTGGACGTGCTGGTACAGGATCTACTGACGCTCAACCAAATGGAAAGCGGGGTCATCAAATTCAACTTTTCGGACTTCGATCTCAAAGATCTCGTGCAGGAAGTGGTCGATCAGCTGGAGCATAAGGCCTCCAAAAGAGACGTGGTGATCAAGCTGGATTTTGATCCCGAAAAGACCTACATCACGCATGCGGACCGCCCAAAGATCTATCGAGTCTGTCAAAACCTGATCTTCAATGGCGTCAACTACAATCACAACGGCGGTGAGGTCAGGGTGTCCATCAAGCCCCACAAAAACACGCTTCAAGTCGACATCAAAGATACCGGGCAGGGGATTCCGCCGGAAGATCTGAAGAGAATATTCGAGCGATTCTACCGTGTGGAAAAAAGCCGCTCCAAAGAAAAAGGAGGAACAGGGCTGGGACTGGCGATTGTCAAGCATATTTTGGAGGGCCACAAAAGCAAGATATCCGTCAGCTCAACCGTCGGAAAAGGGTCTATTTTCAGTTTTTCACTCCCCTTGGAAAAGGAAAAAAGGACGGGAGACTGATCATCAATCGCTCCGCTCAAGCCACATACGCCTCAAAAAGACCCTCCAGGGTCTGCTCCAGGTCTTCAGTCAATCCGCTGTGCGGACGGGAAGTTTGAAGCATGGAGCTGCGCATCGCAGTCAGCCAGCGAAATCTGGATGCCGCATCCTGGAGTGAAATGGGATTTCCGGTCTGTCCACCCGCGCATATTTTTTCAAAAGAATCCAGATAACACCTGAAAAGATCCAAGTCCGCATCCGGATCCAACGCAAGCAACTTTTGGGCTGGCAGATGGATTTTGCAGGAGATGAAATTCTGCCGCTTGCAGCAAATCACCACGCCGACATTCACAAATTCCTCGCGCTCCACGCGGGGCACCAACCTAACCAAGGCGTATTCAAATAAGTGCTTTCCTTGCATCCTTGGCTTCGTTTACAAACAGGGCTGAATTCTCCATTCTTTTCATCAAAAAGGCCGCGTATAGTTCCCTCGCTTCGGCAGCGGTCTCGGTATCCCGGGAGGCCAAAATCCACTCTTCAGGGATCATCCCCAATACTTTGACGATCAAGTCATGCGTGATCAGGTCTTTCATCTCAGCATCCACGCGATCCAACTCCGTGGCTCGGGGCAGCAGCACATGGTCTTTGACCATTGCAAAAGGGCTGAGCGCATGCTTTTCCCAATTTTCCCACGAATGGTGAAAAAGGAAGGAGGCGCCATGGTCGATCAGCCAAAGCTCTTTGTTCCAGATCAGCAGATTGGTGTTGCGAAAGGTCCGGTCCACATTGGTAATCCAGGCATCAAACCAGACGATCCGCGAGGCAAGATATTCATCCACTTGGGATGCGCCGGGATCAAAAGTCAATGCCCGGGAAAGGAAATGCAGGGCCAGATTCAATCCCTGACTACTTTTGAGCAAGTCCTGGATTTCTTCGTCCCCCTCGGATCTGCCGAATGCTTCGTCCAAGTTGGCGAAGACCAGCTCGGGCACTTTGAAGCCCAGCCTTCTGGCCAGCTCGCCTCCGATGAGCTCGGCCACTAGCGCTTTCTCGCGCTGTCCAGCTCCCTTGAACTTGAGCACGTAGCTAAATCCGTCATCTGCGTCCGCCAGCGCGGGCAAGGAGCCACCTTCGCGGAGCGGCATCACATATCGGGTCACATTGACAAGGCGAAGTGTTTCCTGAAAATTCTTCTCGTGCATTTTCCTGAAAAAGAAAACAAATAAAGCCCGAAAACTTCAAATGGCGGGCATGGAGCGAAAAGGAATTGGGAATTCCTGGATTGCCGTCGGCATTCACAAGCTTCATCCAGGCAATTTGTGGCACTTTCGTTTTGCTACGAAAAAAAAAAAAAAAAACGACTGTATTTCATTAATAATCTGGACATTGCAATAACCCCAAAACAAACCCTATGAAAACGACTTTTTACCTACTGGCCGTGGTGCTGTTACTCTTTGGTACAGCAGCCTGCAATTCCCTAGAGCAGGACGATGAGCGAATGAAGGAACTACTCAGCGCCTGCCAGACGACAGATCCGATGAACGAACTGCAATGGCTCGCCGACTTGGATGCCAAGTATGAACAACAGAGCCATATGTACCGAATCCGGGTGGTGGAGTTTGAGGGGAATGGCTTCATCCTATTAGAAGATTTTCTAAGTTCTTCACCCATGTCTACGATTTTTGATTGTACCGGGCAAGTTGCTTTCGACACTACCCTTTCCGGTGTCCACTACAATGACTTCATGGGGGGTATCCAAACCGTCAAAGTACTCAGGTCGAAAAACTGGCCGGACTGACATCCACGCCAAACGCACAAAAACGAATCCTTTCCTACTGATTTTTTTCAGACAAACAGATTCCCTACTT
>CAZTJM010000143.1:0-11939 GCA_964613865.1 uncultured Limnohabitans sp.
TATGCTAGGTGTATATTCAGGTGAAAACCTGACCAATGAACTGGCAGCGGCAATTGCCAAAATAGACTTGTTGACACCCTATTCCGGGCCGATTGCTACCGGATTGATTGTCCTATTGGTTACTTACCTTTCGATCGTTTTAGGGGAATTGTTCCCAAAGCGCTTGGGAATGACTTTCCCAGAGCCCATCGCCATGGTTGTTGCCAAGCCAATGCGCCTCCTCTCGACGATTGCTGCCCCTTTTGTTTGGCTCTTATCCGTTTCCAATGATTTTTTGTTGACCGTCTTTGGGATAAAAAGCACTTCCGAATCAAAACTATCCGAAGAAGAGATCAAAGCCCTAATAAAGGAAAGCGCTGAGGGTGGCGAAATTATGAACATCGAACAGGACATTGTAGAAAGGGTATTTGAGCTGGGTGATCGGAGGATAAACACGCTATTTACCCACCGCTCAGATTTGGTTTATTTTAATTTGACGGACACTTGGGAAGAAATCCGATTCAAAATCAATAACGAAAAGCATTCCGCATATCCTGTCTGCAAGGAGGATGACTTGGACGATATCGTGGGAATGATTCTGGTCAAAGACCTTTTTGCACCGGGTCTGGAGCAGGAATTTAATATTCTGAAGGTTGCACGAAAACCACTTTTCATCAATGAAAACTCCTTTGCCTATCAGGTTTTGGAGCTCTTCAAAAAAGAAAAAATGCACTACGGCATTGTCATCGACGAATACGGCAGCACCATGGGCATCGTGTCCATGGACGATATGATCGATGCATTGGTCGGAGATGCAAGCGAATCCGATCACGAAGAATATCAGATTATCCAAAGGGACGAAAACAGCTGGCTCGTCGATGGTCAGTTTGCGATTATTGATTTTGTGAAATATTTCGGTTTGAACATTCTCTTGAAGACCAAGGGGTTCACGACAGTCGCGGGACTAATGATCCACAAATCAGCCAGCATCCCGGAGGTTGGGGACAAGGTAACTGTTGAAAACCTTCAACTTGAAGTGGTAGACAAAGACGGGCAGCGCATTGACAAAATCTTGGTCACGAGAGTGGAGAGTTGAAATCCCAAGTTATCAGATGCCAGCCAGGCAAACTGGATACCCCTAGACCTGCATCGTCTTCCATCTTCCTTTTCTGAAGAAATAAAGTGAAACCAAAGCATGAAAGGAATGGCAAATCGCAATTGCGATGAAAATCCCCGTGTACTGCATGCCCATCGGGAATGCCAGGAAATACGCCAAAGGAACCTCCATACACAGCAAAACCCCGATATTGATCCAAGCTGGAGTACGCGTATCCCCTGCCCCATTGAATGCCTGGGTCAACACCATTCCGATGGCAAAAAACACATAGCCCAATACAATCACCCAAAGTCCCTTTGCGGCTACGTCCCTGACTTCCGGGATATCGGTAAAGAAACCGGCCAACTGTTGGTTGAAGAGCAGGTAAATTCCCGTGACCGAGGCCATGAAAATCACATTGTAACGCGCTGTCAGCCACACGGCCTGCTCAGCCCTCGACACCTCTTTTGCCCCCAGATTTTGTCCTACCAAAGTTGCCGCAGCACCGGAAAGTCCCCAAGCAGGTAAGATCGTGAAGATCAACACCCTGAATGCAATCGTATAACCCGCCAGCGCAGCCGAGCCAAACTCCGCATTCATCCGCGTGAGCGCCACCCAAGAAATAGAGTCGATCAAAAACTGCCCCATGCCGCCTATGGAAAGGTCTATGATCTTGCGTATGGTGTCCCACTTCACATGGAGATTTCGACGGAGGATCTTCAGCTTATGCTTGCCGTTGACCAGGTGGTAAAGCTGGTAGACGACCCCCATACTCCTACCAAAAGTCGTCGCGATGGCCGCACCGTCCAGTCCAAAGCCATCCCAACTTCCGATTCCAAAGATCAGGATAGGGTCGAGCACGATGTTCAGGCCGTTGGCAATCCAAAGGGAACGCATGGCATGATGCGCTTGTCCCGCTCCTCGAAAGGCACCGTTGATCAAGAAAAGCAGCATGATCGCCGTATTTCCCGCAAAGACAATCCTTGCATAGTTGCTGCCTGTCTCCACGACGGATTCCTCCGCACCCATCAGCTGCAAGAGTTCCGAGGCAAAAATCCATCCACCCACGCCGATAAAGAGGGAGACAATGCCTCCGACCAACAACAGTTGGTAAGTAGCAGTACCCGCTTCTTCATATTCTTTTTCACCAAACCTGCGGGAAATCAAAGCGGTGGCAGCCATGCTGATCCCGAAGCCGATGGCATAGGTAATCACGATGACCGCCTCGGTCAAGCCGACCGTAGCCACGGCGTACTCTCCCAGCTTTGCCACAAAGAAGATGTCCACCACGGCAAAGGCAGACTCCATCATCATCTCCAAGATCATGGGTATAGCCAAGACGAAAATGGCCGTCTTCAATGAAAGGCTCGTAAAATCCTGCTCCTTGCCAAGGATTGCGTCTTTGATCAGTTGCCAGGTCATGGAGAATTGAAAAATTTTAAAATTGGAGAATTGGAAAATTTTGGGCTTGAGAAATTCACAAAGAGAATTGCTGGCAATTAAATCATTGCTGCAAAAAAACGAAAAAACCGCGAAACGCGCGGTTCTTATTCCAAAATAAGGGTGATCTATTCCGACAACCTCAGTCGGCGACGACTCCATTTTTCTCGAGGTGGGCCTCCTTGATTTTTCTCCTCAGGATTTTGCCCACATTCGACTTGGGAAGTTCGTCGACAAAATGTACCTCTTTTGGCACTTTGTAATTGGTCAGCGAGTCTTTGCAGTGTTCTATCACCCGTTCTGCAGTTACTTCCCCGTCTTTTTTGACCACATAGGCTACCACTTTTTCCGTGGACCTGGCATCAGGCATGCCTATCACTCCCACTTCCAAAACTCCAGGACAGGAAGCTATGACGTCTTCTATTTCATTGGGATACACATTGAATCCGGATACCAGGATCATTTCCTTCTTGCGATCCACAATCTTCACAAAGCCGTCTTCGTCCATCACGCCGATATCACCGGACTTAAACCATTCGCCGTGCATGACGTTGTCGGTTTCTTCCGGTCTGTTCCAGTAGCCCTTCATCACCTGGGGCCCTTTGATAAATATTTCACCACGCTCACCGATCGAAAGCCGGTTGCCAGCGTCATCGGCAATCATAAACTCAGTATTTGGCAGAGGCACGCCTATGGTACCGATGCGTTCAGTTCCGTCTATGGGGTTGCACGAGGCAACAGGTGAGGTCTCCGTAAGTCCGTAACCTTCCGCCAGAGGAACCCCTGTCACTGCCTTCCACTTTTCTGCGGTGGCTTTTTGTACCGCCATACCCCCACCCACGGCGATTTTCAATCCGGAAAAGTCAAGGGCTTTGAAGGCTTCCTGATTAAGCAGTCCATTGAACAAGGTATTCACTCCAGTGATCACGGTAAACTTCTTCTTAGCCAAATCCCCAATGAAAGCCTTCATATCTCTTGGATTGGTAATCAGCAGGTTATGCGCTCCAATTTTCAACATGGAAAGACAGTTGACCGTCAGGGCGAAGATATGATAGAGAGGTAGGGCTGTGACTACGATCTCCTCCCTCGGCCGCAGCTTGGGCTTCATCCAGGCGGAAATCTGCTGCATGTTGGCGACAATATTTCCATGCGTCAGCTCGGCACCTTTGGATACCCCCGTCGTCCCTCCAGTATATTGAAGAAAGGCGGTATCGGCTAAGGTGAGCTTTGTCGGCTTAAAATCGAATTCACCACCTTTGGAAAGTGCAGTTTTAAATGAAACGGCGCCCGGCAGGGAGAACGGGGGTACAAGCTTTTTCACATGCTTCACCACCAAGTTGACAATCATGCCCTTGAGCCCTCCCAATAGGTCACCCAGCCCCGTCAAAATGATATGCCTTGCAGGGATTTCATTTCGGATTTTCTCCAGATTGGATGCAAAGTTTTCTACAATCACAATCACCTCTGCGCCAGAATCAACAAACTGATGCTTCATTTCCGCAGGCGTATAGAGCGGATTTGTATTGACAACGATCATTCCCGCTCTCAAGGCCCCAAACATCGCCACAGGATATTGCAGGGTATTAGGCATCTGAATTGCCACACGGGTTCCCTTCTTCAGTTTTAGACTCTGGGATAGGTAGTTGGCAAAGCGGGCGCTGAGCCTTTCAAGTTCCGTAAAGCTCAGCGTCTTTCCCATGCACTCAAAGGCCACGTTTGACCCGAAATTTTTCACACTCTCATCGAAAAGGTCGACGATACTGGAATAGGCCTCGTAGTTGATCTCTTTGTCGACGGAGGCAGGATAGTGTTTTAGCCAGGGAAAATCGGTCATATTTCGGATATTTTGGGTATTATAAACCTTTGCTCAATTACTTAAAATTATTGTGCTTCGCCAAGCGATTTGTCATTGGAGGATTTTACGGGCGATCAATTCCTTCATGATCTCGTTGGTTCCGGCATAGATCCGCTGTACCCGGGCATCAGCCCAAGCCCGAGCGATTCCATAGTCCCACATGTAGCCATAGCCACCATGCAGCTGTACGCACTCGTCTGCCACTTTGCATTGGAGTTCGGTCATATTGTATTTAGCCGCGGATGCCATGGCGGAGTCAAGCTTGCCATCGTTGTGCAGCGCCACCAGATAGTCGCAATAGATCCTCCCCTGCTCCAAGGCTGCGTTCATCTCGGCCAACTTGAACCTGGTATTTTGGAATTCGGATATGCTCCTTCCAAATGCCTTGCGCTCTTTCACATAGGATATCGTGGCCTGGAGCATATATTCTCCCAAGGCTATTGCTGCCAAGGCGACCACCAGGCGCTCTTGCGCAAGCTCAGTCATCAGGTATTTGAAGCCTTCACCCGCTTTTCCAAGCAGATTTTCTTTGGGTACTTTGACATCCTCAAAAAACAGCTCGCAGGTGTCCTGGGCGTGCAGGCCCACCTTTTCGAAGGGCACACCCCGCTTAAATCCCGGCATATCCCTATCCAGAACCAAAAGGCTAATGCCCTTGGCCCCTTTGTCAGGGTCAGTCTTCACCGCAACCACCACCACGTCGCACAAAAAGCCATTGGTGATGAAGGTCTTGGTACCATTGACCAAATAGTGGTCGCCATGGTCCTCGGCACTGGTTCTGATAGCCTGAAGATCAGATCCAGCGCCCGGCTCGGTCATGGCAATAGCACCTATGAGGTCCCCGGAAATCATCTTGGGAATGTACTTCCTTTGTACCTCCTCTTTTCCATAATGGAGAATGTAAGGCATCACGATATCTGAGTGGAGCGGAAAACCAACAGCCGGAGCTGAGCATCCACTTAGTCCGAGCTCCTCAATGAAAATCGCATTGTACCGGAAGTCGGAAATGTTCATCCCACCCAAAGACTCGGGAGCCTGGATTCCCAAAAAGCCTTGGTCTCCGAGTTTTTTCCAAACCTCCCGTGAGACCATTTTTTGCTTTTCCCAATCGGCATTGTGGGGAGTAATCTCCTTTGAAACAAACTCGCGTACGCTCTCTCTATAGAGTTCGTGTTCTTCGGTAAAAAGTGATCTGTGCAGTCCGAACATATTTGGGTTTAGATTTGTCTTATCCAAAAATAGCGAATTTGGGCCTCTCCCGATTGAACTTTCGAAGTACGCTACCCTTAAAAATCAAGCTCTTTTTCAATTCTTCAAAATACTGCTTCTATCTTGAATCAAAATCATACCCATGACCGATCTAACTGAAAACAGTTCCATCGCTGACCTGCAAAACCTTCCCTATTGGCTTCCAGGAGAACATCTGCTCAACTCCGAGCCCGCAGGCGAAAGCAATATGAATCTCGTTCTCAGGATCCAGACCTCACATAGAAACCTGATAATCAAGCAATCCAAGCCTTACGTGCGAAAATATCCACAGATTCCTGCTCCCGTCGAAAGAATCGAGGTGGAATACCGGTTTTTACAGGAGATTGCAAGGGATGCGGGGATCAAGGATAGGGTTCCTAAAGTGGTGTTTTTCGATGCGGAATCCCATATTTTGATCATGGAGGATTTGGGAAAAGGACGTGATTTTTCAAAAATCTACTCCGGCGAAAAAACTTTGACTGAGGCTGAAATCATTCAGCTAGTCGACTTTTTGAGCCAAATGCATGAATTGAAAGTGGATGAGTTTCCCGAAAACATGAAAATGCGCCTTCTCAACCATGAACATTTGTTTCAGTTTCCCTTTTTGGAGGAAAATGGTTTTGATCTGGACACCGTTCAACCTGGACTTCAAGGACTCAGCCTCACTTACAAGGGCGATGTTCAGCTCAAAGAAAAATTGAAACTGCTCGGAGATCGCTACCTCAGTCCGGGCAAAGTCCTCATTCATGGTGATTTCTATCCTGAGAGTTGGTTGGATGTTGCTTCCGGTATCAAGATCATCGATCCTGAATTTGGCTATCTTGGGGAGCCAGAGTTTGACCTTGGGATTTTCCTGGCACACCTGGATTTGGCCCAACAGCCAGAACGGTTGAAGAAATCCATACTTTCGGCCTATTCAAAAACATTGGATCTCCCGCTAGTCGGGCAATTTCAAGGAATGGAGATTTTGAGAAGATTGATCGGAATTGCTCAGCTCCCCCTCACTTTGACGCTTTCCCAAAAAGCGGAACTTTTAAGAAAAGGCAAATATCTAATCCTAAACTGATCATGCGTTTTTATATCCCGATTTTGGCTTTTGCCTTCCTTCTTTCCTGTGAAAACAAATCAAAGGAGCTCCAACAGGCGTCATTTTCCCCGGAAATCAAAACAGCTTCTGGACTCAGTGAAGCCCAGCTTTACGATAAGATCCTGGGAATGCTGGTCGGAGCAGCCATTGGCGATGCGATGGGCCCACCCACCGAGATGTGGAGTCGGGAGAGTATACGTTTGGAATATGGTTTTGTAGAGGGACTAGACTCAATGGTACGGGAAGTGTCACCTGAGGGCATTTGGAAACCCAACCTCCCTGCAGGCGGGACGACAGACGATACGCGATGGAAAGTCCTAGCCGTAAAATATTTGCTGACCCAAGAGCCGGAGACTCTCGATCCGAAAGACTTTGCAAGCCATATTCTGGAAACCTATGAAAGTGGATTGAAAAACCTCCAATCCATTGAGAGTTCAGACCCGGAACCCTATGAGGCCGCAATGCTGCAAGTAAATTGGCTATCCGAATGGGCTAAAGTCAGCAGGCCTTATCTGGATGACAAGCTCACGGCGTATTCAGATTCCCTATCCAAATTTTCCGGGGGAGAAATGGTCTGCGCAGGCTTGCTCTACGCCCCAGCCCTTGGTGTATATTTCCCCGGAGATCCCGAAAAGGCCTACCGTGAAGCCTACAAACTTTCGATTTTCGATTTGGGGTATGCCCGTGATCTGAGCGCATTGGCTGTAGCTATGACAGCTGCTGCGATGACACCAGAAACAGACGAAAAAAGTCTTTTGGCAGTCGCGCGACTGGACCCTGAAGGGTATTTCCAAAGCCGGCTAGTGGGAAGAAGCTCCCACCGGATCCTTCGGGATGCGCTCTGGATTTGCCAAGAGTCCCACAAGCTGGACAGTCTCGGCAGCAGGATGTCTTTATCCAGTCCAGCGCTGCTCAAAGCATATACTGAGCTCGACATGAAACTCCAGGATATGCCTTTCCACGCAGGAGAGATCTACCTCCAGGCGATGACCGCTATGATTTACTCCGATTTTGATTTCAGCCATTCCTTGACTTTTTTGGTCAACTATGGCCGTGACAACGATACGACAGCAGCTCTTGTCGGAGGGATTCTGGGGGCTTGTTATGGCTTCGAAAAACTACCGTCCGTGGAGCGGGAAAAGGTGCTCAAGGTCAATCGGGAAGCTCTCGACACAGATCTGGAAAAACTGGCGGCTGAGCTCACTGCGCGCATCCTCAAAAAATAAAAGCTCCGAACCTTTCGGTTCGAAGCTTTTATCCAATAGGCTGGTTGCCTTACTCAAAATGGATGGTTTTCGTACGGCCTTTTGCGTCGGTTATGTTAAAGTACACATCCTCAGGAGATACACCGTTCAACTTGTAGTTTTTTCGGAACCCTTCAGGCTGCTCGATTTGATCTTGGTGGATCAGCTTGTTGGTTTCGGCGTAGCGGATCTCAACCCCCACTCCTGGCTCTTCCAGTCCGATCACCGTCAGGTTTACGGTCTGGCCATCGATGATTTTGCCGTAGGCCATTAGAGGAAGTTGATCTTTTGGAATCGGCTTGTCAAAGGTAGCTACAGTGTAGGCGACCTCTTCGTTTTCAGTGGAGATCCTTACCTTGTACTCTCCCACCGGCAGGTCGGACAAGTTGTAAGGAACGATCAAGTCGCTGTCTCCCACCTTGACTTTTCTCTGGTGGAGTTTTCTTCCGGATTTGTCAAAAAGCGCGATCTTAGCTTCTCCAACTCCTTCTTTAAGGAGTACGTTTACTTTTTTGAATTTTGCTCTTACGTCTGACAGAGCCATCAAATCGTCATCTGCTGCGGATACGGCCAGGCTGCTAAAAGAAAGTGCGCCTGCAAGTGCTAAAGTGAATAAGGTTTTCATAAATGAGCTGGTTTAGTGTTGTGCTAGTCATCATGCGAAGCCCATACCAACCCATTCGGGCATGCCAAAACACACCCTACATAATTTCCCCATTTTTAAGTTTCGTTAAGCCTTCCAGCCAAATTTTGTTTGGAAATGATGAGGATTTGGTAACCGACACCCGTGCGAATTTGGGATTCCGACGTTTTTCTGTCACAGGAGCGGACAGATTTGGGAGAAATTGCCAATTGTGCAGGTTACAGGGTATTGTGTTGTATTAAGAAAAATTAATTTCAAAAAAACTGCATCCAGCTGAATTTAAATCGATTGCGAAAAAAAACCTGTACGGTTGCGTACAGGTTTTGTCCGTCTGGACACAATGTTTTTGACAAAAGTCAAAGCTAAAAAGCATAGCCAAACCCAACTCCGGCATACAGAGGCCAAAAGCCATTGTTGTTGAAGATAGGCGCAAGATTCAAGCGCCAAGTAAATCCTCCATCCACTGGCACCCTTCGATAGCCAAAGTTCATGGTTCCCATCAGGCTGGGGGATCCGTCTACCGGAAGAATAAATTCATAATAGCTATCTCCCTCCGAATAGCTTGTGCATATATAATTGCCACTCGAGTCGTAGTACCCGCTGTTGCAGTAGCTGTAGTTATCCTCGTCAAAAGCGAAAAAGGTCACTCCCAGCCCCATCTCAAAATAGTGCGGTCCCTTGCCGTAAAGCTTGTTGATCATAACCGGAAGCGAAAAAAAAGAGCTTCCGTCGATCGAATACCCACCTGCGCCCACTCGCATTCCCCAAGAATCCATCCGTTCCTTATCAAAGCGAAAATCATAATTGAAACTATAGGGAAGTCCAGCACCCCCCAGTTCCAAATACACCGATTGGGTAGGCAGTGATTCCTCTTGCGCGAAGAGTGGCGACGCTGATACTAAAAGCAGAAAGCAAAACAGAAGATTTTTCATAGTACAGATATAGGAACCTTTATACTCAAACGTGAGGACAGCCTCAGTCGCTACCAACATTCAAGGTGATCATTTCGACTGGCGGCAAACTTAAGTTCCATTTTACGAACTTTTGAAAATATATCGATCTAATTCGGAACAAGCTTAACTTTGACACTTTATAAACGTCTGGCCTTTGCGCTTAGACGATTATTTGCTTTAAAATGGGATTCGACCAGTATCTCAGCCAACTGAAAAAAACCAACTGATTTTTATGCTCCGTAAAATATTTCTGGGACTGTTTGCTTCAGCCATCATCTTGGTGATCGTCTACATGCTAGGCCCCAAAGTCGAAAAACAGGAACTCACGATCAAATTCCCTGAAGTTCCGACTCGACTCAGCGAGCTGAGCATCTATGTGCAAAATCGCGAGGACACGGTGATCGGTCTCAAGCCGGGAAACGAAGCATACATCCAATGGGCGGACAGCAGCAACAAAGCAAAGACTCCTTACTCTATCGTTTACATCCATGGTTTCGGGGCCAGCCCCATGGAGGGAGATCCCGTACACCGTTTTTTGGCGGAACACTTTGGCGCTAATCTTTTTGTGACGCGACTGCCTGAGCATGGCATCAAGCGCGAGAACGGGATGGAATACCTCTCGGCCCAAAAGCTCGTGGACGCGGTAGGTGAAGCTTACCAAATAGGCAAGAGCCTTGGGGATTCGGTGATTGTGGTCGGAACCTCCATGGGCGGGGCCTTGACACTGCTGCTTGCTAGCCAACAACCTGATATAAAGGCTGTGGTCGTTTACTCCCCAGCAGTGAGAGACAACGGAGAAAAACTGAGTGCGCTGTTCAACCCTTGGATGAAAATCTTAATGGGAAAGTTTTACATGAAGAACAATATGCTTCACGAAGAAAGAACGGGAGAAAAGAAAGCCTATTGGTCAGAAGACTATCATATCAACGCCCATGTAAGCCTTGCGACGCTTGTCTATAGCGAAATGAATCCAGATACGTTCAAGAAGATCAAACAGCCATTTTTCTTGGGCTATTATTACAAAAATGAACAAGAGCAGGATTTCGTGGTGTCCGTACCGAAGATGCTCGAGATGTATGACCAAATTGGCACTCCAGAAGCAATCAAACGCAAACAGGCATTTCCTAATAGCGGAGACCATGTGATCGGCTCGTCCATCACTTCAGACGACTGGCAAGGCGTACTATTCAGCACGATAGATTTTCTGGAAACCGTCGCCAAGGTTCCAGCAAAACCTGAGTATCAAGAGCAGGTGGAGAAAATGACCCAGGCTAAGGAGCTCGCGGAGGGAGTACTCTAAGCTCCTGTCTTTCCCTACTATTCCTCGCTTTTGAGACTTGCCTTGAAAGGTACCGCTGGAAGATTCAGATGATTTACCAGGTTTACTTCGGGATTGTCGGCCCAGGCGTAGCGAATGCCTACCGGTTCAAAACCCTCCGGCAGCTGCAGCAGTACTTGGTCCTTTCCAGCTAGTGTGCCGCTGACTGTTTCAAATTTCCCCGAAGCATTCTCCGCAATAAATCCCAAAACCTCATCGCCAGACGTCAGCTTCAGACCTTCGCTAACCTCAGAAAATGTAACCAGGAGTCCATTTTCGTCCAGGCTCATGGCCTGAAATACGGGACCTGAGGCTAGAATTTTTTCCCCAAAGGCAACCTTTCTTGCCTGCAACCAAAGTCGCTCGCCGACGTCTTTTTTGTTCCTGGGATGGATATCGGCTTCCTCGCCAATGTCGATAATCGTTGCCATCCCGGTAGCTGGTAACTCCAGAGTCTGGCTTTGCGCATCCCGGAGATAGGCCCAGCTACTTTCCGGTTGCAGCTCTTTTCGCTCCATGAAATTGGCCAATTGGACGAATAGAAAAGGCATCTCCTCAGCACCCCAGCGTCTTCTCCAGTTGGAGATCATCGCACCGAAAAGCTCTCTGTATTCTTCGTGCCGTCCAGTGTTGCTTTCGCCCTGATACCAAATCACACCCCGTATCGCATAGTTGGTCAAAGGGGCAATCATTGCATTGAACATAAAACCTGGACGCCAATTGTGGTATTCCACCACCGGGGGCCTTGGCTCCAATTTGTTGTTTGAATAATTCCAGGTCCCTTCCAAGTTGATTTTTCTTTCATTTTGGGTCAGGTACATTTGACCTTCAGCGCCGATTTGAGGCCTGTTGTTCCACCCATTGACTGCGCGGATGGTGAGTACATTTTGGCCCTTGTTCAGAATTTCAGAGGGGATCTTGACTTCAGGCATTGCCGCTCCCCAATCCTTGTGGTGAATCTGGGTGCCGTTTACGTACAAAAAGGCCATTTGCTGGACATCAGGAATCGTCAAATTAGCCTCATCAGTCGAGGAAAGGTTATACCGCTTTCTGACCCTAGCATTGTGCTTCAGGGT
>CAZTJM010000144.1:0-11815 GCA_964613865.1 uncultured Limnohabitans sp.
CATGTTGCCCGTTCCTTTGAATTCCTCGAAGATCACCTCGTCCATCTTGGAGCCGGTTTCCACCAAAGCCGTGGCGATGATGGTCAGGGAGCCGCCGTTTTCGACATTTCTTGCCGCGCCAAAGAAGCGCTTGGGCTTGTGTAGCGCATTGGCATCCACACCGCCGGAGAGGATCTTTCCTGAGCTGGGGACTACGGTATTGTGTGCCCTGGCGAGTCTGGTAATGGAATCCAAAAGTATGACCACATCATGACCTACTTCGACCATACGTTTCGCTTTTTCCAAAACAATGTTGGCCACTTTGACGTGGCGCTCTGCTTGCTCGTCGAAAGTCGAGGAAATCACCTCTGCCTTTACCGAGCGGGCCATGTCTGTCACCTCTTCAGGACGTTCGTCGATCAGCAGGATCATCAGATGGACTTCCGGGTGGTTTCTGGTGATGGCATTTGCGATCTGCTGGAGCAGGACGGTCTTACCGGTCTTTGGCTGTGCCACGATCATCCCGCGTTGTCCTTTTCCAATAGGGGCAAAAAGGTCGAGGATTCGGGTCGAATAGCCGTCAGGCTTGGTAGAGAGATTTAGTCTTTCTTCCGGGAAGAGCGGCGTAAGGTACTCAAAAGGTACGCGGTCACGGATTTCGTCGGTGGTCTTCCCGTTGACGGTGCCGATTTTGAGCAGGGCAAAATACTTCTCCCCTTCTTTAGGCGGACGGATGGAGCCTTTGATATGGTCGCCGGTCTTTAGTCCGAATAGTTTGATTTGGCTGGGTGATACGTAGATATCATCGGGGGAAGCCAGGTAGTTGTAATCCAGCGAGCGAAGGAAGCCGTAGCCTTCCTGCATGATCTCCAGCACGCCTTCGTTTTCGATTACCCCGTCAAATTCCCTAGGGCTGACAAAAGGCTTTTTGCGGTTGGGATTGTGGAATGTCTCCGCCGCAGGAGCCATGAGCTCATCCGGGGATCTGAAGTTTTTTCGTTTTGGAAGCTCCGTCTCTGAATCCTGTTTTGGGGCCGAAGCCTCAGAAGGAGCTGCTGGAGTCGTACTTGCGGGAGTCTCGGAAGAGATGCTTGCCGTCACGTCCACTTCTTCGAATGCTCTGCGTCGAGGTCTAAAAGTCTTGGGCTCCTCTCCGGTTCCTGCTTCCTGCTTTTCGGGCTGGGTTTCTTTTTTCTCTTGGGCGGGTCTAGCTTCCTTCTTTTCCAGATTTGGTCTTTCTTCCCGCTTCTGCTTCCACTCGGGTTTTGCTGGCTTGGCCTCAGGAGCCGGTGCCGATGGGGCCACCTCTGTTTTTTCGGCTTCTGGTGCGGCTGGAATTTCGGTTACGTTTTGTCTTTTGAATTTAGGCTTGAATTCAGCCTGCTCTTCTGTTGATGCTGCCTTTGGAGCGGGAGGAGGGGCGGGTTTTTCTGCTTCAGTCGGTTGGGTTTCTGCTGCAGCCGGCTTTTTCTTCGGGAGTGCCTGCTCAGGGGTGATGGCCTGCTGGTCGAGGATTGCATAGACCAATTCGTCTTTTTTGAGGCTTTTGAAGTTTTTCACTCCTAGCTCCTCAGCAATCTCCTTCAGTTCAGATAAAAGCCTGATTCTGAGTTCTTCTATGTTATACATAAAGAGGGTATGAAATAAATATGATGATGTGAAATCCGGTTTTTGGGATCGTGGATGATTTTCTGAGCAAAAAAGGTCTGCAGGAAAAGCTCAAGTCAAAGCGGGCTGACTTGTTCATACACGGTGATGACACAATATTAACCGATGCATTTGGATTTAACAAATTTTTTGTTTTGGCAGCTTTTTGAACGCCAGCTTGTTTACTCCATCAGTTGGCGGATGACCGCCAGGGATTTGAAAAGGCTGGGATTGTCCAAATGCTCGGAATAGAAGTCCAACAAATGATCCAGCAGCTTTCGGCGGAGGTGGGCGGGAAGTTTTATTTCACAGTTGAAATTGTTCTCCAAGAGTTCGTTAAGAGAGCCGACAACTATCGGCAGTTCTTCCGCCGCGAAAGGCTGGTTTTTGGATTCCAGGATAAAGCCCTCGGCGTCTTCCGGAGAAAATCCCAGAAACCGGGCGTTTTCAATCAAAAAGGCCAAGGGGAAGATCGACAGCTTTGCATCCTGTTGGTCCAGAAGTGTGACGCTTTCGGCCAAAAAATCAAAAAGACCTTCATTTTGGTAGTTTTCATAGATGCTGCGGCTAATCACTTCGGTCACGAAAAGTGCGATGCTCGTCCTTAGAAAATCAAAGGGTATCCGCTGATTCGGCCGCTGTAGCCGCGCATCCGAGATGCGGTTTAGTCCAGCGCTTTCCTTATCATAAACTACGAGATCCAGAAGGGTGAGAGGCTGGTACAGTGCGATCTTGGATCCCTTGCCCATGCTTCTGATTCCATTGATCAGATAGGATTTCAGGCCAAGTTCTCTGGTGAAGATTTTCACGATGATGCTCGTGTCTTTGTATTTGATCGAGCTGAGAACTATTCCTGGGGTTTTGCGGATCACGGAATCTGGGGTTCAAGGTTTGGGATTCGAAATTTTGTCCCAAACGTTTACGGTTTTTTGATATACGAACTAAGAGGCACAGAATTCCATGTTGAAGATTAGCGATTTTTCAATCTTTCAGTTTTCAAGCTTAGATCATCGGGCTCCAACTTCCAACACGCGTGGTGACGAAGCGGGAGTGTTCACTAAACTGTGTCAGTTTGGTTAAAACGATCTTCAAAGTAAGCAATTAGATCTTTTCTAATTGATGGCCATGCGAAGATGGTTCCATTCCATTTTGTCTGAGCGTTCATGGTTGCTAAGTAAATCTGTTTTAAGATCGCATTTTCTGAGCTGAATGCCCCTTTGGTTTTGGTGACTTTTCTGACCATACGATGGTAGCTTTCAATCGGGTTGGTCGTGTAAATCAGCCTTCTTAATTGGGGAGGATATTTGTAGAAGTTAGTTAGTCTTTCCCAGTTTCGGTGCCAGGATTTGAAAACCACTTTGTATTTACTTCCCCAAGTTTCTTCAGCTTCCTGCAGGTAAAGAAGGGCTATCTTTTCATTATCTGCCTGGTAGATTTTCTTCAGATCCCTGACCATTGGCTTCATGTCTTTTTCACTGATGCATTTCATGGAATTGCGCATCTGATGAACCAGACAGAGCTGAACGTCTGTCTTGGGAAAAACATCCTCGATAGCGTCTGCAAACCCGTTCAGGTTATCTATACAGGCAATCAGAATATCCTCAATACCCCGCTGCTTGAGTTCGTGGAGTACCTGACGCCAAAATTTGCTGGATTCATGATCTCCAAAATAGACTCCGACCACTTCCTTCTCACCACGGGTGGTTACTCCAAGAATAGAGTAAACTGCCTTGGTCTTTACTGCTCCGTCTTCTCTGACTTTGAAGTGCATCGCATCCAGCCAGATCACCGGATACAGGCTCTCCAAAGGGCGATTCTGCCAAGCTAAGATCTGAGGAAAAATCCTGTCGGTAATCGCCGTCAGCGTCCCTTCTGAAACCTCTATCCCATACATCTCACCAACATGATCCTGGATGTCCCGATAACTCATGCCTCGGCTGAACAGGGCAATAATCTGCTGGTCAATGTCCGAGCTGATCTTGTGCTGCCGTTTCTCCACGATCTGGGGCTCGAAACTGGAATTGCGGTCTCGGGGAGCCAAAACTTCAAAGCCGCCCAACGAGCTTTGAAGTTTTTTGGCTCCATGCCCATTGCGCCTATTCTTACCGGATTTTCGAGTCTCACTCAGATGATCGTCCAATTCACCCTCAAGTGCTGATTCAATGATCATCTTCAATAATGGCGTAAAAACACCGTCTTTACCTGCTAATGGCTTGCCTGACCGAAGCGCATCTCCGGCCTGCTTGGCAAATGCCTTGAAATCAAACTCTTCTTTGTCTTCTTTCATAGTCAAAATTTAATGGTTTAAATTTTGACACAGTTAATTGAACAGTCTCGCGAAGCCGAACCATCCAACTTCCCACCTCCCAACTTCCAACTTCCAACTTCCAACCTCCCAACTTCCAACTTCCAACCTCCCAACCTCCCAACTTCCAACCCCCTTACTTCCTGTCCTCCATGAAACACTTCCTGCAACGGGCCTCGTAGCTTTCTTTCTCCCCCAGCATTACTTTTTCCCTCGCGGTAGTAAGCCGTAGCGAAAAAGCCGCAAGATCCCCGCATTTCATGCAGATCGCGTGCACCTTGGTCACGTACTCCGCGATCGCCATCAACCGGGGCATAGGTTCGAAGGGCTTACCCTCGAAATCCATGTCCAGGCCAGCCAGAATCACGCGCTTGCCCTGATTGGCCAAGAGCTGAACGACCCGGATGATCTCCCCGTCAAAAAACT
This sequence comes from uncultured Limnohabitans sp., assembly GCA_964613865.1. GTDB lineage: Bacteria > Bacteroidota > Bacteroidia > Cytophagales > Cyclobacteriaceae > Algoriphagus. The sequence continues at coordinate 4,358 of CAZTJM010000144.1, forward strand.
GGGTCTCGTCTATGCCGACCACATCGCAGTCTCCAGTCAAGAGGAGGATGTCTTCGGCAAATTGGACAGGGGTGGAGCGGATGGCGTTTTCGTTGTGGGAGACGACGTTTGACTCGTGATATCGTTTGTCGATAGAGGGTTTGAATATTTCTACCTTCAGTTTGGCCAGTTTCGCCCGGGTGAGCCTCCGGATCAATTCTTCCGTTTTCCCGGAAAACATCGATCCGCAGATTACCTCGATCTGTCCTTTGCGTTCGGATTGCCTGCGGCTGCTCAGGGATGGTTCTACAAACATGGCTACTCGGTATAGGCGATATGGGGGAATTTGTTGATTTCGGCAACCCGCACGACCAGCTCCCCACGCAAAAGACTGCTTTGGCAGGCGAGTCTTTCGTTGGGCTTTAGCCGGTTTTGGCTTCTGTACATGAGCTCCGGAGCGGTCTCGGCGCTCAGGTTTTGCAGTCCTTCCACTACGATCATTTTACAGGTAGTACATCGCCCTTTTTTCCCACAAGCATGCATCCAGTCGGTGCCATTTTCATGAATTAATTCGATAACTTTACGATCGGCATGTTCCGAATCAATGATAAGATTTCCTAGGTTTTGAATGACTATTCGGGGCATTTGTTCGTTTGCTTTTGAAAACAAGACCCACACATGACAGTTCAAATTAACAGCAATTATTTAGAAAACTATTCCAGTGAATATGCACGCTTGGTTTGCGATCGTTTTTTCTCCAGCCGGCAATTTATCACAGGTCAGGATATCATCCAGCTTACCAGCAGTACCCAGGTAAATTTTTTTATCATCAAGAGACTGTTTGAACTATGGCAAGAGGAGCTGGGGAAGTTGAAAAGCAATCCGTACTTCGATTATAGGGATATAGCGGTGCATGAGGCCTTGACCCAGTTTATGAATGTGCTGTCCCGGCGGATCAAAGTCGAAAGAACCAACCTGGAGCCCTTGGTGAAAGTAGCGGTAAAGCATGCCGTCGAAGTCGCGACCGATCCGGTGGCTTTTTATCAGAATGAGATCAACAAGGCTCCGCAAGGGAAGATCAACGAGTACCTGAAAGAAAACAAGAAGTACTATAAGTGGCATGACAAGGCGGTCGTCTTTCTGATAGACAAAACGGGTTTCGGCCATGACAAAGACTCGTATCTGCGTGCCGTGGCAGCCAACTATCAGGTGGTAAAAGATTCCTTTGAATCCGTAAACCTGCTTTTGGCCACCTTGGGGGATGTCAAGGCCTTTGACCTGGATCAATATCTGAATGAGGAAACTGATCGTCCGACCGTACCTACTCAGGAAGACAACACGGCAGCCACGCACTCGAGTTTTTTTGAGGAGGTGGAAGCCAGTCAGCCCCCTCAATCCACTCCGCCGCCTGCAATGGACTCGCCTGCTCCCAAGGCCTCGGTAGAGTCGGTGGTGCCGCCAAAAGCTTCCTTCGGCAACGGAGTGAAACTGGATGCGTCCAAGCTCAAGTCCCATTTTGCATCTGAATCCTACCGAGGAATGGTTGGGATTCTCGGGGAGCTGTCGGAAAGCCTTGCCCTAAACCAAAGATTTATGTTTACCAAGGAGCTTTTTGACGGCAACGCCGATTTGCTTCGCCATGCGCTCAAGTCGATTGACGAGGCAGGGTCTTTTGATTCCGCAGTAGAATTGATCAATACCAGATACGTGTCTGAGTTATCCTGGGAGCCCAATTCGGATGTCGTGCGGGAGTTTATGCAGCTGGTCTACAGAAAATACGCGGACTGAGAGGGAGGTACGGAATTGCTTAGAGGCACTGGAGCTCAAAAAAACAGCCCCTCACAAAGACTGGACTAGGACTGACTGCTGTACACTGCAAACTGACCACTGGCCCACTGTCAACTGATCTCTGGCCCACTGCCAACTGATCTCTGGCCCACTGCCAACTGAACCCTGCTATCACCCCAGCCGTCCCAGTTGAGTAGCCCGGGAGGAGTCCATCTTGATAAAGATAAAGAGCAAGACGGTAAATGACCAAAGCGAGGATCCTCCGTAACTGAAGAAGGGCAAGGGAATCCCGACAACCGGAAAGAGCCCGATCGTCATCGCGATATTGATCATAAAGTGGAACAGCAAAATGGATACGACGCAATAGCCGTAGATTCTGGTGAAACGGGTTTTTTGGCGTTCGGCCATGAAGACCAGTCGGTAGAGCAGTCCAACGAAGAGCGCGATCACCACCAGACTGCCCACCCAGCCAAACTCTTCCCCTAGGGTACAGAAAATAAAATCGGTATGCTGCTCGGGTACAAAGTCAAACTTGGTCTGCGTGCCCTCCAAGTAACCTTTTCCAAACAAGCCTCCGGAACCAATGGCGATTTTGGATTGCGTCACATTCCACCCCACACCCAGAGGGTCAAGATTGGGGTTGAACAATACCATGATCCGGTTTTGCTGGTGTTCGGGTAGCTTGGAGACGACGAAGTCGATGGAGTAAATAAATGCAATCAAGCCCAGGCCAATTGCGGAAAATGCCACGGTACGCTGCCAGGTTCTTTTTCCCAAAAAGATCAAAACCAAAGTGACGGCCACAATGGCGCCGGCGAGATAAAGGTTATTTTCGATGCCCAAAGCCAAGAGCACAATGGCAATGAGGCCAAAGCCGAGTATGTAATAAACTGCGGGCAGGCCCTCCCTGTAAAACATCAAGAGCAGGGAAAAATAGACCATAGCAGTACCTGTATCCGGCTGGAGCAGGATCAAAATGACTGGCAAGAGCAGGACACCAAAAGCGATGGCTTGGTAGTTTTTCTTCGATAGGTCAAACGTCGGCCGCTCCATCACCTTGGCCAGGGCCAAGCCGGTGGCAAACTTGGCGAATTCTCCAGGTTGAATGCGAAAGTCTCCGAATCCGATAGAAAGGATCTGACCGTTGACTTCCTTTCCCACAAAGGGGGTGATCACCAGCAATCCGATAAAGGCCAAATAGATGTAGAGGGAAAGATTTTCGAAAAATCTCGAATCAGCGACCATGATGACTGTGATCAACATGACAGCAGTGCCTATCCATACGAGTTGTTTTCCCGAGTTGATCGAAAAGTCAAAGATGCTCTTCTCCGCCTGACCGTCGTACACGGCCGCATAGATGTTGAACCAGCCGATCATGACCAAAGCGAAGTAGATCGCCACGGTGACCCAATCCACCCGGTTGATATGAATGTCAGATTCCCTCATCAGTAAATAAAGTTTCCTGCCAAGACGTATTCTTCCAGGGCTGGTCTTGTGATGCTGTCCCGGAGGTATTTTTCGATCATCAGCGACGCCGTGCTAGCTGCTGCTCTACCGCCCCAGCCGGCGTTTTCCACGTAGACAGCTATGGCGATTTTGGGATCTTCTTTTGGTGCAAAGGCGAAAAATACCGAGTGGTCTTCCCCATGCGGGTTTTGGGCGGTTCCGGTTTTGCCGGCAATGGTAATATCCTTGAGCACCGCTCGGGCTGCAGTGCCATAGATCGCTTCCGCCATGGCGTCCTGGATCAGGTCAAAATGGTGCGCATCAATGCCCACCTCGTGCTTGATCTGGTATTTGGCAGGAATCATCGTTTCATCCCCGTCGACGGATTTGATCAAATGAGGCGTGTAGTAGTAGCCCTTGTTGGCAAATACGGCTGAAAGATTGGCCATCTGCAGAGGAGTGACCAAAAGTTCGCCCTGCCCGATGGAAAGCGAATAGATGGTGGAATATTTCCAATGCCCCTCACCATACACCCGGTCGTAGAGCTTGCTCGATGGGATAGAGCCACCCTTTTCGTTGGTCATGTCCACGCCGAGCGAGCTGCCCAAGCCAAATTTCAGCACCTTTTCTCTCCAGGCATTCAAGCCGATTTCGGTATCCTTGAAGGTGTTGGAGGAAACTTCCTGGTTGATGATCATCCGGAATGCCTGATGATAGTAGGGGTTACAAGAGTTTCGGATGGCGCCAAAAAGGTTGACCGGGCTCGGGTGGTTGTGACAGGCCACCAGAGAGCGGTTGCAGGCAAAGGTCGTATTGGGAGTCAAGATTCCCTCTTGCAGCCCGATCAAGCTCTGCACGATTTTGAAAATCGACCCCGGAGGGTACATGGCCATGATCGGCCTGTTGAAGAGTGGCTTGCTCGGATCGTTGTTGAGTTTGCGATAGTTTTTCGAAAAGTCAGCTCCTGTCAGATCATTTGGATTGTAAAAGGGAGCCGAAATCATGGCTAGAATCTCTCCGGTTTTTGGCTCTATCGCCACCACCGAGCCTGTCTTGCCGGCCATCAGCATCTCCCCGTAGAGCTGGAGGTCCATATCTATCGTGGAGGTGATATTCTTGCCTGCTACCGAGGCGGTGTCGTACTCTCCGTCTTTGAAAGGCCCTTTGTCCACGCCTCGGACGTTGACCATTTTGTATTTGACGCCTTTTCTGCCGCGCAGGTCATTCTCATAATAGCGCTCCATTCCGCTGAGCCCCACATAGTCGCCTTGGGCGTAATATTTCAGGGTATCGCGCTCAAGCTGATTAGCACTGATCTCCCCGATATAGCCGAGCGCATGTGCGGCAGTTGCATTGGGGTAGGATCGTACCGAGCGGGTAGTGATGAAAAGTCCTGGGTAGTCTACCAGAAAGTCCTGGATTCGGGCGAAATCCCTTGTCGAAAACTGCTTGATCAGGGTCGATGGCTTAACCGAGGAGTATTTTTTTGCGGCAGTGTAAGACTCGATCAGCTGCTCCTTGGAGATCTTGAACAGTTCGCAGAATCTCGCCGTATCGCCGACTTTGAACTCCTTAGGCACAATCATCACGTCGAAAATCGGATTGTTAAAAACCAGAAGTTTTCCGTTTCGATCGTAAACAAGTCCACGGTAGGGATGGTCCACAATCCTTTGGATAGCGTTACTTTCAGCTCTCTTCATGAAGCTGTCATCGACCACCTGGATCATGAAAAGCTTGGTAAGCAAGATGACGCTCACCAAGAAAATAAAGATGAGAATGACTACGGGTCTTTGGTCTTTCATCTGTTTATTGTTGACTTTTTATCGTCACATGGAATCTAATCATCCCAGTTTCTGACTGTGGGGATTTGCTCGATTTCATCAGATTCTCCTCCTGCGTTTGAAGAACAGTAGTTGCACAAGTATAACCAAAAGGCAGGTGAAAATGGAGGAAAAAAAGCTTTTGTTGAGAATCGTCCAAAGCCCGCCGGTGCCCCATTGGTCCGCCGTAAAAAAGACCATGGAGTACCCGAAAATCAGTGGTAAAGAGTAGCTCAAAAACCAGCCAAATCCCATCTCGGAGAGGGAAGGCTCTTCAGTTTCGACATAGCCGCCGGTAGGGCTGATAGCTCTCAGCCAAAGTGATCTTGCAAAAGCCAAAAACGTAGCTGCAGCCGCGTGCATACCTATAGTCTCATAGAATAGGTCAAGCACCAAACCCAGTAGAAACGCGATGAATATCAGTGTCACCGGTCGCATCGAAATAGGCAGAATCAGAATGCCGAGGAGATGGACAAAAGCGAAAGCGACGCCAAAAAGAGCCAGGTTTTTCAGAAAGAAAATCTGAACCAAGCCCAAGAAGAGGATCAGCACTAAGTAGGAAATCAGATTTCTAATATTCATTGCTTATCTCAGATTGGCGATTGAGCGAATCCAGTTCGTCGAAGGCCGTGTTCTCAACCAGGTACACATAGCTGACCTTGCTGAAATCGGTACTTAGTTTGACGGTGAGGTCTAGGTAGTTTGGGTCTTTTTCGTTGGGAGCGACCTTGGAAATGATCCCAATCTGTATTCCCTCGGGAAAGACGGCATTAAATCCAGACGTGACGACGGTATCTCCTTCTTGGGTTTTCACGTGCCTCGGCACAAAGAGGAGGCGGGCTTCCGTTGAGTTTTTCCCATCCCACTGCACAGAACCAAAAACATCAGTTGACTTGATTTTTGATGAGACCATCAGGCCGGTGTTGAGCAAGGAAAATGCCACGGAGTAGTTTTCGGATACGGACTTCACCCTGCCCACGACTCCTTCTGGATTGAAGACGCCCATGCCGGGCTTGATGCCGTCCTTGGACCCCTTGTTGAGTGTGAGGTAGTTTTGGGAGAATCTCAGGGAGTTGCCAATGACCCGCGCTCCGCGAAACTCATAGGTGGCAACGAAAGCTGAGTCAAGAGGCAATTGGATGCTGTCCGGTTTCACCTGCAGCGCGAGCAGGGTTTGGAGGATTTCGGCATTTTCGGCTGTCAGGGCTTCGTTGGCATCGGCCAAGGAAAAGAACTGGACCACATCCGCCTGCTGCTTTAGGATGGAGCCGACAAGCGCATTGGAACTGTTGAAGAAAGCTGCACCCTGTGGAGAATTGTTGGTGACAATCATCCAGACTGCCACCACTTCAAGAAAGACGAATAGGATAAACGCCCGTATTCGGTAAAGAAACTGGAGGATGCGTAGCATTCAGTACTTAAGTCATCAGGACGGTTCGGAAGTTTTGGATATTTTTCAGGGCAGTCCCTGTGCCTCTTACCACGGCTCTTAGTGGATCTTCGGCAATGTGGATCGGTAGCTTGGTCTTTTGGTGCAGCCTTTTATCCAGGCCCTTGAGCAAGGCTCCGCCGCCTGTGAGGTGGATTCCATTGTCGTAGATGTCAGCGGAAAGCTCGGGTGGGGCAATTTCCAAGGCTTTGAGAACCGCCTCTTCTATTTTTGACACGGATTTGTCCAGAGCAAAAGCGATCTCGGAATAGGAGACCTTGATGACTTTCGGTATCCCTGTCATCAAATCCCGCCCACGGATTTCGTAGTCATCCGGAGCTTCGTCCAGCTCGGTAAGGGCGGATCCGATTGCGATTTTCACTTTTTCCGCAGAGCGCTCTCCGATCAGCAAGTTGTGCTGTCGGCGCATGTAGTCGAGGATATCTTTGGTAAAGGTGTCACCCGCTACACGTATGGACTGGTCGGCCACGATCCCAGATAGCGCGATGAGCGCAATCTCCGTCGTGCCTCCTCCGATATCCACTATCATGGAACCCATGGGTTTTTCGATGTCGATGCCAATACCTATCGCCGCAGCGATGGGCTCGTAGATCATGTAGACTTCTTTTGCCCCGGCATGCTCGGCGGAGTCGCGCACGGCGCGTTTTTCCACCTCGGTGATGCCTGATGGGATACAGATCACCATGCGGTGGGACTGGGGAAACATCCCCTTTTTCTGCCCGGGGATCATCTTGATGAGTCCGCGGATCATCTGCTCGGCAGCGTAGAAGTCGGCAATCACCCCATCTTTCAAAGGGCGGATGGTCTTGATGTTCTCGTGGGTTTTTTCGTGCATGTTCATGGCCTCCCGGCCGACCGCGAGCACTCGGTTGCTTGTCTTATCGATTGCGATGATGGACGTTTCATCGACCACTATTTTATCTTTTTGAATGATCAGGGTGTTGGCTGTACCCAAATCAATGGCTATATCACTAG
>CAZTJM010000145.1:0-11404 GCA_964613865.1 uncultured Limnohabitans sp.
CGCTCAAATTCAAAACCAACATCAATTGTGGAAACTGCCTAGCCAAAGTCACTCCCAAACTCAACGAATGTGAAATTGATTCCTGGGAAGTAGATCTTCAAGATCCGGACAGAACGCTAACGGTAAAAACCGAAAATCTGGAGCCTGAGGACATTAAAAAGGCCGTCCTGAAAGCCGGATTTATCGCCAATGTGAAATAATTAACTAAACCAACTATTCAGAGGCAAGTAGCCAAGGCACATCGAATCTCTCGTCCGAGGTCTTGCCTCTGTTTTTAAAAATTTGAACTTCCAAAATTTTATTCCGTATTTTTGACACGATGAAGGCTTCGGTTTCCATAGTATTAGCTCTGTTGGTTTTCTTCGCTTCCGTTGGGATGGCGAAGACGACCCATTTTTGCATGGGCATGGAAATGAAATCTGAACTTGGTTTTGGAAAAAAGCACGTGGATTGCGGCATGACTATGCCGATGGACCACAGCGAAAACGAATCGGATAATCAGCAAGACCCTCAGTCCTGCTGCGAAAATGTCACCACACAGGTACAAGTCGACGATGAATTCCAGCTGAAAAAAGTGGAAACAAACCTTTCACTTGACTTTGCTGTAGCCCTAGTTCAGGCATTTGTTTTCGGAATTGAAAGCTTTTCTTCCGAAAAACCACAAATTCCCAACTATCCTCCCCCCCTTATTGAGCAGGACCTCCGGGTGTTGCACCAGTCTTTCCTGATCTAAATCTCGGGTCGCAGGACTACCTGCATGCATTCCTTTTGCCAAAGATCTTTGGCAAAATTCTCCTGCATTTTACCCCTTGATTTATGCTCAATCGTATCGTAAAATATTTCTTAGAGAACAAACTGGTGACCGTCCTCTTTCTCCTGCTGATTATCGGCTGGGGAATAGTCACAGCTCCGTTCAACTGGCAAGTGGATTTTCTACCCAGAGATCCGGTGCCGGTGGATGCCATTCCCGACATCGGGGAAAACCAACAAATTGTCTTCACCGAGTGGATGGGACGCTCTCCCCAGGATGTCGAGGATCAGATCACCTATCCCCTGACCACTTCTCTTCTGGGTCTTCCTGGAGTAAAAAGCGTCCGGTCCAGCTCGGCATTTGGCTTTTCGAGTATCTACATCATCTTCGATGAGGATATTGAATTCTATTGGAGCCGATCCCGAGTTTTGGAAAAACTCAATTCCCTTCCTGCTGGCCTTTTACCGGAAAGCGTACAGCCCAAACTCGGACCAGATGCCACCGCTTTGGGGCAGGTTTTTTGGTATACGCTGGAAGGTCGGGATGAAAATGGCAATCCTACCGGAGGCTGGGATCTTCACGAACTCCGAACTGTACAGGATTACTACGTTCGCTATGCCCTGACCGCTGTAGAAGGCGTGGCAGAGGTTGCTTCAGTAGGGGGCTATGTGAAAGAATATCAGGTCGACGTGGATCCAGCAGCGCTTAAAGCCAACGGAGTCACCCTGATGGACGTGATGGAGGCTGTTAGAAAGTCCAATTTAGACGTCTCGGCTAATACCATCGAAGTCAATAAGGTCGATTACTTTATTCGGGGATTAGGCTATGTCGAAGAACTGGCAGACTTGGACAAAGCAGTCGTGAAAGTCACCAACAATGTCCCGATCCGCATTCAGGATGTTGCCCGAGTGAATATCGGTCCTCAGCCTCGAAATATGGGTGGTATTTTGGACAAAAGCGGCGCAGAAGCTGTTGGTGGTGTGGTCATCGCACGCTATGGTGACAATCCCTTGAAGGTCATCGAAGGAGTCAAAGCTGAAATCGTAAAGCTTTCCCAAGGCCTTCCAACCAAAACTCTGGCAGACGGAACCGTTTCCAAAGTCACCCTGGTACCCTTCTACGATCGAACCGGATTGATTTACGAAACATTGGGCACGCTTTACGAGGCCATAAATCTCCAGATTTTGGTTACTATCCTCGTGATCATCGTGATGGTGTATAATCTCCGGGCATCGCTTCTGATCTCTGCCTTGCTTCCGCTGGCCGTGCTGATGTGTTTCATTTTTATGAAATACTTTGGCGTAGATGCCAATATCGTGGCCCTTTCGGGGATTGCAATTGCGATTGGCACCATGGTGGATTTGGGGATTATCCTGAATGAAAATATCCTCAGGCATCTGGAAGCAGCTCCTTCCGGGCAATCCAAACTGAAAACGGTGTATCTGGCAACGGCAGAAGTTTCTGGTGCAATTATCACCGCCGTGAGTACAACGATTATCAGTTTCTTCCCGGTATTCACACTTCAGGCTGCGGAAGGCAAACTCTTCGGTCCTTTGGCCTATACCAAAACCTTTGCCTTGGTTTCAGCGGTGATTTTCACCTTGCTGATCATGCCGGCCTTTTCCCACTGGGCTTTTTCTATCAAAGAAGTCAAAGGGAAACTGGGCAGGGCGCTGAATATCGCCTTGCTTATCCTAGGCCCAATAATCGCCTTTACTTTTTGGTCTTGGGGTGGCTGGCTGCTTTTCGCCTTTGGTGCGCTCAATGTAGCTGCCTACCAATTTCCTGAAAAAGTCGAACGGCATAAGAACTTGGCAACCATTGCCATCACACTGCTTTTTGTCACCTGGCTATTGACGGGGCTATGGATGCCCTTGGGCGTCTCAGTAAGTAAGCTGGTCAACTTTGGTTTTATCGCGGTGCTGTTGGCCTTGGTCTTGGGCGGATTCGCAGGGTTTATTCGAGTGTATCCAAAAATCCTGATGTGGTGTCTGGCCAACAAAGGGACATTTCTTCTTTTTCCTTTGGTTGTGATACTTCTTGGAGCCAGTGTTTGGCTGGGATTCAACAAGGTTTTTGGAATGGTTCCTAAGACTTTTGATCTGATTGGGTTCAATATCCGAACCACTTCCCTATGGTCAAACATGAGTCATTCTTTTCCTGGAATGGGAAAGGAATTTATGCCTTCGCTCAACGAGGGCTCCTTCCTGCTTATGCCCACTACCATGCCTCATGCCGGGATACAGGAAAACAATGAGGTCTTGCAGCAATTGGACATGCTGGTTACCGCGATTCCCGAAGTGGAATTGGTGGTTGGAAAAGCAGGTCGTGCAGAAACCGCCATCGATCCTGCACCGATTAACATGTTTGAAAATACCATCAATTACAAAAGCGAATACGCGACCGACCTTAATGGAAATCGTCTTCGCTTCAAGGTGACTGATGGAAAATACGAATTGAAGGACGGCTCACTTTTCGATCCGGAAACTATGACTCCCAATCAAATCCGTGTTCAGGATTTGGTAGAAGATGAGGATGGAGAATACTTCCGTCAATGGAGAAAGCACATCCTCTCTCCTGACGATATCTGGGAAGAAATCGTCGGCGTCATCCAAATCCCGGGAGTGACTTCCTCTCCCAAACTCCAACCTATCGAAACTCGCTTGGTCATGCTTCAAACCGGGATGCGAGCCCCGATGGGCATCAAAGTATATGGGCCAGATTTACAGACCATTGAAAGCTTTGGCTTAGAGTTGGAAAGATACTTGAAGGAAGTTCCCTCCGTGAAAAAGGAAGCTGTTTTCGCAGACCGGATCGTCGGGAAACCTTATCTGGAACTGGACATCGATCGGGATGAAATCTCCCGCTACGGAATGAATGTGGTGGATGTCCAGGACTTTATCGAAACAGCAATTGGCGGTATGAAACTCAGCACCACGGTGGAAGGCCGAGAACGTTTCCCAATCCGCGTGCGCTATGCCCGGGAGTTCCGCGATGATCCGGATGCCATCGAAAACCTCCAAATCCCAACCCCTCTTGGAAATTACATTCCATTGAGCCAAGTGGCGGATATTTCCTACCGCCCGGGCCCGGATATGATCCGAGGAGAGAACAGCTTCTTGGTGGGCTATGTCCTCCTGGACAAAATGGATGGATTTGCCGAAGTGACTGTAGTAGAACAAGCGCAAAATTACCTACAGGAAAAAATCGACTCGGGGGAATTGAAGGTGCCCAATGGCGTCCGTTATGTGTTTTCTGGTTCTTACGAAAACCAAATCAGGGCCGAGAAACGGTTGGGAATCGTCGTTCCACTGTGTTTGATCCTGATCTTCTTGATCCTCTATTTCCAGTTCCGAGCCGTCTCCACTTCCCTATTCGTTTTTATGGGAATCGGAATGGCTTTCTCTGGAGCATTCCTGATGCTTTGGCTATATGGGCAGGATTGGTTTATGGATGTCACTTTCTTTGGCACCAATCTGAGAGACCTCTTCCAGATGAAAGTCTACAATCTAAGCGTGGCAGTCTGGGTTGGGTTTATTGCCCTTTTCGGCATCGCAACGGATGACGGCGTAGTAGTAGCCTCTTACTTGGATCAAAGCTTCAAGGAAAATCAACCCAGGTCTATTCAGGAAATCCGGGATGCAGTTTTGGAAGCTGGAAAGCGAAGAGTGCTTCCCTGTATGATGACTACAGCCACTACCCTGTTGGCTTTGGTTCCTGTCCTTACGTCGACAGGACGTGGTTCTGATATCATGATCCCGATGGCTATTCCATCCTTGGGCGGAATGGTGTTGGAAACGACGACAGTATTTATCGTGCCTACACTCTATTGCTGGTGGGCAGAAAGAAAGTTGAAAAACAATTCCAAAGCCTTTGCTGACGAATTAAACGCGCCTGAAAATGGAAACTAAGCATTCGAATCTCCAAAGACCCAATTCCCCCTTCTTAAGGGGGCTAGGGGGATTCCTCCTAGCAATATTCAGTCTTTCCTTAAACGCCCAATCCCTCGATGACTATCTGATCATGGCGGCTGAAAACAATCCCGGATTGAAAGCCTCTTACGCTCGCTACCAAGCGGCACAAGAACGGATCAACCAACCCGGATTGCCTGATCCAGAACTTAGTGCAGGCATTTTCCTAAAACCTATGGAACGGTACATGGGCAACCAACAAGCAGATCTGCAGTTGATGCAGATGTTTCCTTGGTTTGGAATGATCTCAACACAAAAAGAAGAAGCCAACTTCATGGCTCAGGCTCAATACCAGCTCTTTTTGGAAGAGAAAAACCAGCTGATGTTTTTGGTAAAATCCACCTGGTATGAACTGATCCGTCTGAATGAGGAAATCAGAATTTCTGGGGAAAACCTGGAATTTTTGAAGAAGTATGAGCGCCTTGCCCTGATCAAGTATCAGGCTGCCGCAGGTGGTTCTTCTTCAGGTACCTCAACTCCGATGTCAAGCAGCAACAATGCATCGATGTCTTCTACCTCTTCAAGTGCCTCTGGCATGGCATCAATGGGTGGAGGAAATACTTCCAGCGCGGCAATGTCACAGACTAGCTCTCCAAGTAGTTCGATGAGTTCCGGCGGAATGGCTACATCAGGTTCATCCATGAGTGATGTCCTCCAGATTCGTATTTCTATGAAGGAATTAGAAAATACAATCGCTCAGCAACAAGCAGATTTGGAACCGCTGCAGATCAAATTCAACCAGTTGCTCAATCGTGAAATCCGAGCTGAAATTTCACTTCCGACTGGTTTTAAAGCCATCCGATTGGAAGCTGAAAAATTGGCCGTTCTGGATAGCATTCATACCAACAATCCCATGCTTGCCATGTACAATTCTGAATTGGCGGCTTATGACCAGCAGGCTCGGATGGCCAAATTGGATGGGAGACCGATGTTGGGAGCAGGAGTTAACTATATGCCTTTTACCGCTAGGGAAGAAAGCGGAATGATGATGGGCGGAAAGGATATGGTCATGCCTATGGTCAGCCTTTCTCTTCCAATCTACCGCAAAAAGATCAATTCCAGGGTCAAAGAAGCGGAATTGCTTAAGGAAGCTACGGTTTTGGAAAAGGAGAAAACCAAAAATCTGCTTTCGATGGAATGGGCTAATGCTTATCGGGATTGGGAAAATGCCGAGCGCAAAATCAAGCTTTACGGTGCGCAAAGAGAGTTGACCAATCAAAATCTCAATCTCTTACTTACCGCATATTCAGCAGATGGTGGAGATTTCGAAGACATTCTCCGGGCCCAGCAGCAACTGCTGAATTATCAATTGCAGGAAATCAATGCGATCAACCTGCAGCATCAAAGTTTGGCCAAGCTGGAAATGCTTTCCGCCTCCTCCATTCCACTTAATGACTGAATCTCATGAAGAAGCTATTTGAAAATAAAACGATCCTGGTTATTGGCACTTTAATCCTCGGAGGATTAATTGGGTGGATCCTTAAGCCGGGAGCTGAAAGTGCTGAAGCATCCCATGATCATGCAGCGGAATCCGCTGAAAACACCATTTGGACCTGCTCCATGCACCCGCAAATCCGATTGGAAGAGCCTGGCTCCTGCCCGATTTGCGGAATGGATTTGATTCCAGCAAGTTCTATGTCCTCAGGTTCGGGAAATCCCCTGGTTTATGAAATGACCCCTGAGGCAGTCGCTTTGGCACAAATCCATACTACCAAGGTGGGAGGAAGTAATGCCGCTGGCGAGCTTTTCCTGACAGGCAAAATCCAAGCAGATGAGCGAGAAAATGCCTCCGTTACAGCCAAGTTTCCGGGAAGAATCGAAAGACTCTTTGTCACCTTCACCGGAGAAAAAGTGCAGGCAGGCCAGAAATTGGCCACCCTATATTCTCCCGAATTGCTTTCCGCGCAACGGGAATTGTTGGAAGCATCGAAAAGCAAAGCTGACTTTCCAGAACTCTACCAGGCAGCCAAGGAAAAACTTCGCCTTTGGAAACTCAGCGAAGGTCAAATTCAGTCCATTGAGCAAAATGGAAAAGTCAATGACCAAATCGACATTTTGGCGGACCAAAGCGGTGTGGTAACCCAGCGAAATATTGCCGTCGGAGACTATGTCAATACGGGACAGGTACTGTTCAACGTAGTTAACCTGAATAAGCTTTGGGTACTTCTGGATGCATACGAGGCGGATTTGAATTCCATCAAAATCGGTGACCCAATCAGTTTCTCCGTTTCGGGTATCCCTGGTGAAAACTTCACGGCAAAAGTCTCCTTTATCGATCCGCTTTTGGATCCCAATACCCGAGCAGCTTCCATCAGAGCAGAAATCGGCAATGCTGGACAAAAACTCAAGCCAGAGATGTTTGTCACAGCTAAGATAAAAACCCAGTCAAAAGGGGCTGAAAATGGACTTTCTGTTCCTCGTACGGCTGTTCTTTGGTCAGGTAAGCGTTCAGTGGTATATGTGAAAGTGGCGGGAGAAATGCCTTCCTTCGAAATGCGGGAGGTTACTTTGGGAAGTAGAATGGGCGACAATTATCAGATCGAATCAGGAATCCAGCCTGGTGAAGAGGTGGTTACCAACGGAGTATTTGCCATTGATGCAGCTGCCCAGCTTTCCGGTCAATACAGCATGATGAACCGACCTGAAACGAAGTCCTTGGAGGTTTCTCCAGAATTCAAATCCCAAATCACCCAAGTGGCGGATGCATATTTTGAAGTAAAAAATGCACTCGTGAAAGATGATCTGGAGGCGACAAAAAAGAATGTAAGCTTCCTGACCCAAAACCTCTCCCAAGTAGATATGTCCTTGGTGAAGGACCAAGCCCATATAGCTTGGATGGCGCAATTGGCGGGCATGAAGGAAGCGAGCCAGAAAGTCACTACCTCACCTAATCTGGAAGAGGCAAGAAAGCATTTTTCCATGCTCTCTTTTCACATTCTGGAAATGACGGAAACCTTCGGAATCAACAAAGATGTCGTGTACAAAGACTATTGTCCGATGGCTTTTGGAGACCAGGGCGCCTATTGGCTGAGCGAGAAAAAAGACATCACCAATCCCTATTTCGGATCCACCATGCTGACCTGCGGGGAGGTCAAACAGACTTATCTCAAAGGCCAGCCGGTAATGAATCTCTCGGGCTCCACTCCTGCTGCGGCTCCCGTTCACAATCACTAGCTTGAAATAACCGCCGCTTTCCCTGTCCTCACGGAGTGCATTAGCATTCAAAAATTCAACAAATCCTAAATACAAACACAAATGAAAAAGTCCCTTTTATTCGCCCTTGCCTTATCCTTTGCCTTAATCTCCTGTGGAGGAAAAACCGATGAAAATCACGAAGGTCACGACATGGAGCACTCCTCTGATCATAAAGCAGAAACAACCGCTACCGCCTCTTCGGTCAACAAACCTACCACGGCCATGATTAATGCTTACCTCGCAGTGAAAGACGCCTTGGTGGCGGATGATCAAGCGGCAGCATCGTCAAAAAGCAAAGCTTTGGTAACTGCTATTCAAGGTTTTGAAGCGACAACCACTGCGGAAGAACCTAAAGGAAAAGCGCTTGCTGAGGCTGAAAAGCTAGCTTCCGGTGACATCGCCGCACAACGAGAAAGCTTCCAGGCATTGAGTGTAGCCATGAAAGACTTGCTAAAAGTAGCTGGATCTGACAGAACGCTTTATCAGCAATATTGCCCGATGTACAAAAACAATACAGGCGGCATGTGGCTAAGCGCATCTGAGGAAATCAAAAACCCCCTCTTTGGCAGCTCTATGTTGACATGCGGGAAAGTTCAGGAAACGATCGCAGTGAATTGATTGCATCTCGAAAGCGAACCTTATTTTTGGGTTCGCTTTCCCAACATCCAAAGCAATGACATCGAGAAATACCCTCTTATTTGGCTTTCTTTTCCTCCTTTCCCAGTTCTCCTTCGCGCAGGAAAAGGTATTGGAACCGCTTAAGGTCTCCCAAATCCGAGGCATCAATGTCTTTGGCAAACCGGTCGACAACCAAACCCGTTGCGTGCACTGGCACTCGGAATTGGACATCATCGCAATCAAATTCAAGTGCTGTGACAAATACTATCCCTGTTTCTCTTGCCATGAGGAGGAAGCCGATCACGGGCACCAAGTATGGCCAAAATCAGAATTTGACCAAAAGGCCATTCTTTGCGGGGTCTGCGGCAATGAGCTGACAATCCAGAAATACATGGACTCCAACAACACCTGCCCAAATTGCAAATCCGGTTTTAATCCGGGATGCTCCAAGCATTATCATCTGTATTTCGAGACTGAAGACAGCCCCGGGAAATGAAAAATTGACCCATCCTGTCTTTTTCTATTTTCACCCGGCCCTATGAAAAAAAACAAGCAATACTATACCCGAAAAACCCATCGATTTCTGGGGGTTTTCATCGGAATCCAATTCTTCTTCTGGACACTTTCAGGACTCTATTTTTCTTGGACGGATATCGACGAGATCCATGGGGATCATTTTCACAATGATCATATGATGCACATGACTGCTTCCAATCTGGTTGAACCTAGTGCTTTGGACTCAACACTCGAGATTTCTTCTCTAGAGCTTCGATTCGTCCGCCATCAACCCCACTATTGGGTCAATGGTGAAAAGCTGTACAATGCGCAGACTGGAGAATTGAAAAGTGAAATCACAGAGGAAGACGCAAAGGAAATCGCCAAAGTTTACGTCAAAGGTGACTTTGGGATCAAAGAGGTAGAATATCTCACTGAAACCGGAGCGCACCACGAATATCGTGGACGACCTCTTCCGGCTTGGGCTGTTCACTTTGATCACCCTGAGAATCTCATTGCTTACATCGACGCAAAGAGTGGCAACTTCGAACGGGTGAGACACAGCAGTTGGCGGGTTTTTGACTTTCTATGGATGTTTCACACGATGGATTATGCTGGCCGGGATGATTTTAACAACCTGCTTTTGCGCACATTTTCCCTTTTTGGGATGCTGACCATCATTTCTGGATTTACCCTTTTCTTCATGACTACCAAGAAAAAGAGGAAAAATTAGAGACAAATGCGCCTGCCATTTTTTAACTTTTATGTATATCCGCTTTTATGCCAGTAGTGGACTTTATCTATCCAAAAGATCGCTGAACCCTAAGCTTAGCGCTACATCGGTCTTCGGCCATCGGACTTCCATCCGGAAGAGAGAAGGAAACTCGATCACTGGCAAGATTGCGGACAATCAGATTAACTTTTCTCACTGGACACCAAAACAATGAAAGCCGTTTTTTTACTTTTTCTAGTGTTTTTTACTTCACTTTTCACTTTTGCGCAAGAGAGCAAGCGGGTAAGTTACGATCAGTTGGGACTCTCGTTTGTGATTCCCCTTGGATGGCAGCCTCAAGAGATCAACCAAGGAATTCTGCTCCAAAAACCGGGATTGGCCGGTTTTATCTTTGCTTCCACCCACGATCAAAGCTTGGAGGAACTGAAAGCCGACGCACTCAAGCCACTCCAAGATGAACAGGGTACAAATCTTAAACTTATAGATAACCTCCAAGACCTCGGTGCCCATTCGATCGCGGGCTACTACCAAGGATTACTGGAAGGCAGTCCGGCCAAATGCTACATCATCGGAATTGAAAACCCCACGGGAGGCTTGGGAGTGACTATCATCGCGGCCAGCCAGCCTGACCTCTTCTCTGAGGAACTTCGGGAGGTTGCTATCGAGTTTGCTTCGTCTTTCCAATTTCAGAAGATTGAAAAAAGCGCAGAAATCCAAGAATGGAAAAGCTTTCTATCGGGGATGCGTCTCACTTACATGGAATCTTACAGTTCACCCAGCACTTCGGTTGGAGGAATTTCGGGAGGCTACAATATCAAGAGAACCATTGATCTCTGCCCCCAGGGATACTTCAACAGCGGAAATTCTAGTTCCATACAGATGGATGGTCTGGGAATGAACAACTCAAACCAAAAAGGCCAGGGAACTTGGGATATTGTTTTGGGAACAGACGGCATGCTTCATTTGGAACTGAAAGACCATACTGGTGAGACTCGATACTACCGACTGGAATATATCGACCAAAAGCTCTATCTAAACGGAGAAAGGTATTTCCGCACCAATGAGGGCCAAGATGCTCCCTTCTGCAACTAGGGCTTCCAATTCCTATTCGCCTTCTTTTCGGACGCTGCCTTCTTTTTTCTCAGGCGGTTTTCGACGGCAGCTTTGCTGGGCTTGGTGGCTTTTCTCACTTTCCGCTTCGCAAAAGCCGACTTCAGCAGATCATAAAACCTCCGGATGACCAACTCTTTGTTTTGGATCTGAGATCTTTTTTCCTGTGAGGAAAGCATCAAAAACCCCTCTTGATCGATCTTGTTCGAGGCTTTTTGAAGCAGGGTCAATTTCTCCTCTTCCGTCAAAACTTGGGAATTGTTTACGTCAAAACGTAGCTGTACTTTGGTTTCGACCTTGTTGACATTCTGACCACCCGGTCCGCTGCTACGCGAAGTCTGAAGTTGAAACCCAGGCAAAAACGCACCGGAAAGGATTCTTTGGTCAAGGGAAGTCATTGGGTTGAAAAGTGATTAGGTGGTAAAGATGTAAGTTAGCCCATAACTCTGCAACTTTTTGACCTTGCCGCCTTCGACAGTTTTCCTCTACCTTTGTGAACTATTTCCATCCTCCAAATCGTTTCCGTCCCGT
>CAZTJM010000145.1:11414-11760 GCA_964613865.1 uncultured Limnohabitans sp.
CCTTGAATCAATTAACCATTACTTATGAAATCGAGCATATTTTACTTATTAGATCAGGCAAAAAATATCCTTTGGGCGAGATTCCATCTGACCTATAAAAACCAAATTATAACCAGATGAAAACAAGACCTAGAGTCGTCGTCGGCCTCTCCGGAGGAGTCGACAGCAGCGTCGCTGCACACCTGCTCATCGAGCAGGGCTACGAAGTCATCGGCATGTTTATGAAAAACTGGCACGATGAATCCGTCACCATCTCCAACGAATGCCCCTGGATGGAGGACTCCACCGATGCCATGCTCGTGGCCGAAAAACTCGGAATCCCCTTCCAAGCCATTGATCTCAGCGA
>CAZTJM010000146.1:0-11731 GCA_964613865.1 uncultured Limnohabitans sp.
CACTTAGAAACCATTTATCCCGCGCTTTTCCGAAAGGTAGAAATCCAAAAACCTAAGCGGGAGCGGATAGAAACTCCCGACGGCGACTTCTTGGACCTGGACTGGTTCAACACGGGAAGTACGCGTCTGGTGATCGTCAGCCATGGCTTAGAGGGCAACAGTACCCGCCCCTACATGCTGGGAATGGCTCGAGAGTTCACCCAAAAGGGCTTCGACGTGCTCACGTGGAACTTCCGCGGATGCAGCGGGGAAATGAACCGAAAGGCGATCTTCTACCACAGCGGGGCGACCTACGATCTGGACACCGTAGTCCGCCATGCCCAAGCAGATTATCAGGAGATCTACCTGATCGGTTTTAGCCTCGGGGGAAACCTCACCCTGAAATACCTCGGAGAGCAAAAATCCTCAAATCCCAAAATAAGAAAGGGGGTAGCGATCTCGGTTCCGCTGGATTTGGCAAAATCCTGCGAAAAAATATCAACTGGCGAAAACATCATCTATTCAAGGCGGTTTTTAGTTAGCCTCAAAGAAAAAGTCCAAAACAAATCCTCTCTGTTTCCAGGAGAGATATCCCCGAAAGCGCTGCGCAAAATCAAAACGCTCCGTGAGTTTGACGATATCTACACAGGTCCTTTGCATGGCTTTTCGGATGCCACCGAATACTATCGGGTCAATTCTTCACTCCAGTTTCTGGAACTCATCGAAGTGCCGACACTCGTGCTAAATGCCCAAAACGACCCCTTCCTAAGTGACACCTGTTTCCCCACAGCCATGGCCAACCGTCTTGAACAGGTCCATTTTGAGTTTCCGAAACATGGCGGCCACGTAGGGTTTACCGGACCTTTCCCAGAAAAAACCTATTACTCTGAGCGTCGGGCAGTTGAATTTATAACCTTTGATCTCTAACTTCCGCTCAAATAATTCAACTCCCTGATCATGTGTGGAAGATATTCTCTGAGCAAAAGTAAAGCAGAACTGGAGGAACGGTTTCAGGCGGAAATGTTGGTCGATTTCAAACCTAGGTTCAATATTGCTCCCACGCAGCTGGTACCGGTGATCACGTCGGACAGCCCAAAAGGCTTCTCCTTCTTTTATTGGGGCGTGACTCCGGACTTTGGCCACAATAAACCCGTCGCGCAGAAGCTGATCAACGCCCGGGCTGAATCGATTCACGAGAAGCTTTCCTTCAGGAGTTCCTTCCAACGGCGACGCTGTCTCATTCCCGCTGACGGCTTTTTTGAGTGGAAAAAACTGGGAAAAAAGACCAAAATCCCCTATAGATTCACCTTGAGGGAGGATGAGCTGTTTTCCTTTGCGGGAATTTGGGAAGAATACGAAACAGTCTCCGGAGAATCGCAACACACTTTTCTGATTCTCACCACATCTCCCAATGAGGTAGTGGAGGAGGTTCACGACCGGATGCCGGTGATCTTAAACCGGGAACAGGAAAAAAAGTGGCTCGACAAATACAGCTCAGAGAGCGATCTACTAAACTTACTCCAACCGTATCCTGCGGAATTGATGTTGAGCTATTCGGTTTCTTCTTTGGTCAATTCGGTTCAGAATGATTCTCCTGGGATCATCCGGAAAATCTCGCCAATGGACCAGTTTGGGAACTATACCCTTTTCGGATAAAATCCAAGAATCTGCGGCTCGACCGTATTTTTTGCGTCTCTGCCCGCCAGTAGCGATATTGGCAGTCCTTAGTATTTTTAAAAAAGTAGACCCTAGCAGCAATGAATAAATCCCGAATTCTCGGAGTCGGACACTTCGTCCCGGAGCGGATTGTCACCAATGAGGAACTTTCCCAAATGATGAACACCAACGACGAGTGGATCGTAGAGCGAACGGGAATCCACGAGAGAAGGTGGTTTACTCCAGGAGTGGATACCGTGACCAACATGTCGGCCAAGGCAAGTCGCATGGCAATGGAGCGGGCCGGAGTGGCTGCACAGGACATCGACTTCATCGTTTTTGCCACCATTACCTCGGACTATTTTCTTCCCGGAAATGGGGTACTGCTGCAAAGGGAGTTGGGCATGACGAGCATTGGTGCCTTGGATGTGAAAAATGCCTGTTCCGGCTTTCTCTATGCACTATCGGTCGCCGACCAATTTATCAAAACCGGCATGTACAAAAAAATCCTCGTCGTCGGGGCCGAGATCCAATCTTCCGCTTTGGACAAAAGTGACGAGGGCCGATCCAGCGCGGTCATCTTTGCAGATGGCGCAGGGGCAGTGGTCTTGGGTGCCACAGCACAGGACCAACCAGGAATACTCAGCTCCCACCTGCATTCCGAAGGGGCTTACGCGGAGGAGCTGTACTGCATCGCGCCAAGCTCCAGCGGAAGCGTACGTATATCCCAAGAGATGATGGACCGTGGCGATTTTTTTCTGAAAATGAACGGAAACACCGTCTTCAAACACGCCATCGTCCGCTTCATGGAAGTGATCAGGGAAGCCTTGGACCACAACGGGCTGTCCAAAGATGATATCGATCTGTTGATCCCACACCAAGCCAACCTGAGAATCAGCCAATATGTGCAGCAAAAGCTTGGGTTACCCGACGAAAAGGTTTTCAACAACATCATGTACTTGGGCAATACCACTGCCGGCACGATTCCCATTGCCCTTTCTCAGGCTTGGGAACAGGGAAAATTAAAAGAGGGAGATCTGGTGTGCTTAGCGGCCTTCGGTTCCGGATTCACTTGGGCGTCGGTTTTACTTCGCTGGTAATGGAAGAATCAAATGAACTCCTAGATCTTGATCTTTGGCAAAACTCCGACCTCATCCGTCGACAAAACTTCCTGAAAAGCCAATTCATTGAGATCTTGGAAGAGGTAGCGAATTCCATTCCCTCCAGGGACTTTGAAAAAATCTCTCCGCGGTCGCGGGGCTCCAAGATATCCAAGGGAAATGATCTCCTAGGACTCCCCTACCAGGTCTTGGATATGATTCGGGATTTCAATTCACTCGAGGGTGCCAATATTCGTATGCTCAATTGGTTTGGGAAGGGATTTTATGTCACCATTTTGTTGGGGAAAAACCGAGCAAATCCCACTTTTCCACTTTTGGAGCAGGGGTTTCACTTTGGCATGAGTGAAAACAAGTGGGACTATCCAGAGCTAATTTTGAACAACAGCCAAACCCGGGATCCTGACTTGATCCGAAAGCGTGATGGGGAATTCTCTCTATGGATCAAGAAATTTGAACTGGACAAAAACCCGAAAATCAACGCATTTTCACTTACCGAAGAAGTGAAAAAAATCCTTGGTATCCTGCAACTTCCGCTCGAACAAAACAGGAATTAGCTTAATTTTAAACAGGAAACAGATTTGCACGTAAAAAGTATGTCGAATCTTTTCTTTCGATCGTTTGTCTTAGGTTCGCAATGAACCTCACCCAAATCTACCCACCATGAGAAATTTGCTTCTGGCAGTTTTTACCTTACTATACTTTTCGGCCTATTCCCAGGAACCTCAATTGATCCGGCAATTCAACTCCGATTCCACACTGATGGCAACAGGAGTTGTGGTCAATGGACAGCGCGAAGGCCTTTGGAAGTTTTACAATCCTAAAACCAATACCCAAATCGCCGAAGGCACATTTTCCTCCGGTAAAAAGGAAGGTACGTGGACCCAATTCTACCCTGACGGAAAAAGAAGAGAGGCCGCGGAATACCGGGATGGAAAGCTTTTTGGCCCTGCCAGGTATTACGATAGAGATGGAGCTTTGAAGAAGCAGATGATCTACCAAGACAGTATTCCGATCGGAAAATATGTCGAGTATTTCGGTAAGACCGGCAATCCCTCCTATATCGACCCGACACAGGTTATTGTCGAAGGGCAGTTTGAGGACGGCCGGAAGTCTGGTCAATGGGTCACCTATTACGAGTTTGGCGAATTGGCCGTGCGGGAGTTTTACTCCAAAGGACTTCGGGAGGGACCCTATCTTGAGTATGATCCGGATGGAAATGTCACGGTAGAAGCCACTTACTCCGGAGGACAGCTAGAGGGTAGTTTCAAGCGATATATGTTCACGATTCTTCTGGAGACAGGCAACTACAAAAATGGCCAGAAAGTCGGGGACTGGAAGCGCTATTTCCCGGAAACGAAAATCATTGAAGCGGAGGAATACTACGACCAAAACGGCAACAAAACCGGGGAATGGAAATATTACTATCAAACTGGTCGTATAGCACGCATCGAAAAATACGAAAATGGCATAGCCGTCGGAGTGTGGGAGGAATACTTTCCTGACAAAAGCCTCTCAAAGCGCAAGACCTATGAACTCGGGGTACCCGTTGGAGAATACATCGAATACCACAGTTCTGGTGAAATCTCTGTTCAGGGTAGCTATGTAGGCGGTGCAAAAGACGGGATCTGGAAGAGCTATTTTCCCGACGGAAAGGTATATTCTATTGGAGCCTATAAAAACGACCTAAAGACTGGACTTTGGAAGTATTTCAACAAAATAGGAATTCTAATCGCAGAAGGACAATATCAGCTCGGGATGGAGGATGGACAGTGGTTCTATTACTATGACGGTGGCCAATTGAAATCAGTCGGATCCTACAAACTGGGGGTCGAAGACGGCATTTGGGGACTATTCTACGACAACAAACAGCTCACACAAGAAGAGTTTTGGGACAATGGTCGCCTCAAAAACGTTGGAGAATACTTCAGCTACGACGGTACCAAGTCCTTGGACAAGGGCACTCTGAAGGACGGCGACGGCACGAGAATCACCTACTACATTTCAGGACAAAAAGAATCAGAGGGAACCTTCAAGTCAGGAAAAGCTGAAGGCATTTGGATTTTCTTCCACGAAAACGGCCGAAAAGCCTCTGAAGGAATGATGGTAGACGGACTGAAGGAAGGCCCTTGGAGATATTACAATACTGCGGGCAGACTCGAAGACCTGGTTAACTTCAGAAAAGACGAAATTGTGGAAGCTCAATGAGCAAAGGTCGCTGTAGTATTATCGAACAGTCTGGATTACACAATCGCAAACAAAAACGTACAAGTTTGGAGAAAACGTTAAAAAAAACGCTCTAAATCGATCACAAAAATAATTTTTTGGATTGCAGGGTTATTTTTAAACCCATTTAATTGGATTTCAAATTTTTATGCTTAGATTCAAATACTTCTTTCGGCTTGTCCGCAGTAGTTTTTTTTAGACTTGAGTAGTTTATTTTAAGGGTGATTGAGCTACGGACTAAAACTTAAATTTTTAAAGCTCGGGGTAATCCCCCGAGCTTATTTATTTTCTGGCGTAGTCATCCTGAAGCCTTACTATATCATCTTCGTTCGATGGGTTTTCAGGATCGGCATGCATCCAAATCTCTGCCACCACTCCCCAGTTGTCAGTTCCGATAAGTCTATGACGCTCTCCTTTTTCCAGAGAAACAACAGCACCCACTTTCATTTCAGTCACTGGGCCCTGCTCGTCGGTATGACTTCTGGAAATAGCTGATTTTCCAGCTATGAGCTTCCATAGCTCTGCCCTTCTGAAATGATATTGCCAGGATAGTCGTGCATTCGGAGCCACGAGGAGAAATTTCGGACTCAACTTCTGCGTCAACTGCTCATCAGATAGCTCCACCTCATTAAAAAATTCCGCCTTGAATTGGAGGATCTGGGACTCGTCCAAGACAAAAAAACCACCCCACGGCCGATTCATGTCTTTCGAAGCAATTTGGAACCCCAATTCCGAAAGGAAGGTCTCCACCTTCTCAAAAACTTCATCTTTGCTCAATTGAGCTTCAATTTTGATCTTTTCCATCTCATAAAAATTTTGGCAAAAATAGCGAAAGATCAAATCGCCGGAAATTTGAGGCGGAAATTTTCAAATCTTTTCTAAAAACCTGAACCCGTCGGGAAATTATTCGAGTTTCCCTCGACTAGCCCGTCTCTATTATCTAATTTTTTTTAGGAAGTCTTTTTTGAAATCTAAAATTTCCTTTAATTCAGGCATTCCTATACGCTATGAACCTAATAAACCCGCAAGAGCTCATCTCCAAAATGGAAGGAGTGGTAGAAATCAAGAGCTACCTCAACAAAATCAAAATCATCAAAAACCTCTATCTAAAGGGTGCCAATACAGCAAGTGAAATCTGTAACGAAGTGGGGATTTCTCTGCCTACCGTAAACGCGCTTCTAGCCGACCTAATGAACTCCGGGGAGGTCATCAAGCAAGGACGTGCCGAATCCCAAGGGGGCAGGAAACCCGACCTATATCGACTGGCGGAAAATGCGTTCTACGTCCTGTCCGTTGATCTGTCCAAGTTCAACATGCACCTCGCCCTATATTCGTGCACCCATGAACTTGCTTACGAAAAAGAGGATCACAAAATCATACTCAACAACGAAAAAGAGACCTTTGATCAACTTTGCGAGCTGATCGAAACCTATTTGGAGAAGACTAAGGTCCCTTCGGAAAAAATCATCGCGATTGGTTTTTCCATGCCCGGGCTGGTGGATTCCATTGGTGGAGTGAACTACACCTACCTGAGATATGGGAAAAAGACGCTGCTCGAAAACTTAGAAGCGCGCTTCAAGAAGAAAATATTCCTTGAAAATGACGCGAGGGCAATGACTTTGGCAGAGTTCAAATTCGGCTCAGTCCACAATCACAAGAATGTCCTAGGGATATTCATCGGCTGGGGAATCGGACTTGGTGTGATCATCGACTGCAAAATCTATCATGGGGCATCGGGATTTGCGGGAGAGTTTTCCCATTCACCGATTTTCGAGTCCCGAGACGTCACTTGCACCTGTGGCAAAAAGGGCTGCCTAGAGTCAGTCTCATCGGGCACGGCAATCGTTCGGATGGCGGAAGACGCGATCAAATTAGACAAAGACAGTATCCTGGCTAGGATGGTGAGAGATCACCAGGGTGAATTGGAGCCCGGTCTAGTCGTAGAAGCGGCGCTCGCCGGAGACCAGCGGGCTATCACGATCTTGTCCGAAGCGGGACTGGATCTGGGAAGGGGTATTTCGATTCTCATCCAGCTGCTAAACCCCGAATTGATCATCATCGGGGGTTCCGTCGCCGAGGCAAACCAATACCTGATCACGCCAATACAGCAAGCTCTCAATATCTATAGCATGGCTAAATCGAGGGAAAAGTCCCAACTGGCGCTCTATCAGCTTGGCAAAGACGTCGGATTGCTCGGAGGGGTGGCCGTTGTCAACGAAAAACTCTTTGAAGACGTCATCAATAGGGTCGGATAGCTGGGATCTGCAATCCCTTGAATCGAAAGTCAGGGATTCCAACATATACTAGTCACTAGAATCGGGCAAAAAAGGGCATGCAAGCTCCCAGCATTGCGGCCCTCTCTCCCAGCTGGGAGATCCGGATTTCCAGTTTCAATCCCAACTTATCCAAATACGCTCGGCAATGGGGTAGAAAAAAGTTGGAAGCTCTGGAGATCTTTCCCCCCAAAACCAATCCGTGGATACGCTTTTCGACCAAGTATGGATATAAAAACTCTCCCAGCGCGGTTCCATACTCCCAAAAAACATCTGCCCCAATTTCCGAATCAATTTCTCCCAAGACCAGCTCCCTCATTCCTGAGATTTCCTTCTCATATTTCCCCCATACGTAGCCTCTAATCCAGCCTGTACCCAGGTAGTCCTCTGCCTTTCCATCCCTAAATGGAGCAGTCCAAAGCTTCGCATCCCAGACTTCGTCGCCCACTTTGAACGCAGAGCCCAAGCCTGTACCAAGTGTCAATCCGATGGAATTATCAAATCCTTGTCCAGCTCCGGCCAAGCTTTCTCCCAATAGAAAAGCCTCCGCGTCGTTGGTGAAGACGATTTGGTTAGGATCAATATTGAGGCCGTCGGCAAGTAGATTTTTCACCGAAAGCCCGAAAAGGGCTTTCATTTTGCCTTGATCCTTGATGAGGGAAATTCCATTTGGATAGTCAAAGGGGCCTGGCATAGCAATGCCGACTTGTAGGCCCTGTCCACTGCCCACCGATTTCCTAATCAGCGCAATCCAGTCATTGATTATCTCGCCAACGGACCGAGAAGTATCCACGTCCGACTCTCTAAAATCGACAATCTTAGCTTCTTTACCTGTCCACTCTACCCGGCCAACAGAAACATGCGACCCCCCGATATCCAGCCCAATAGTGGTCATAGATTAGTTCTTTCCATTTGATTACTGATTTGGAAAACTGCCGAATCCCTCAGCGTACACTTAGATGCCCTTTCACTTTAGGATCCAATGCCGTGGTCATCGAAAATTGCCCCCCTTTAAGGGCGAAATCCAAAAGCGACAAAAGAAAACTTGTCGACAATTTATTCATCCGCGCATATCCTAGGGAGAAACGGCCAAAAATAGCAAAACAGCCAACTCCCGCCAGATTCAGCCGGACAATTTTCACAAACCGGCAAGAGATGGCACTTCCTGCAATTGATCTCCGCAAAAAAAGCCGGCGGGATCTGTGTGATTTTTCTCCCGCCATATTTCAAAAAATCACCCATTGCCCTCACCCAATCAATTGAACTCACCATCCACTAATTCAAGTTGGCATTTTTGGCTTCAATCGGGCATTTTAAGTGTCAAATCATCTCCGCCATGAAAACTTTCCGGCCCAGCCATCAAACCGAATTTAGCCTCTATTCATTTACTGGAACTACCGAAGAATCCGGAAAAAGCATGGAAACCCAAGTCTACGGCGGTGGCGGCGGTGGCGGAACTTACCAAGGGACAGGGGGAACGGCACCCGTTTCTATTTCTTCTCGCACTATCGTCCATGACCAACTTTTTTTGGTCAGCCTCGAAGGAAAAGAAAGAGCCTTTCAACTTCAGGACTTCAATCTAGCGGCCCGAAAAGGCAACCGGCTAAGCGTGTTTTGGGGGATTCCTTCCGGAAAAGATACTGGCCACTACATAGCCGTTAAAAATCACAGCACCGATCAAGTCTTTTACCATGACAAAGAAGTTTCCAAACTATTTTTAAAAGGCTGGCTACAGGGAATACTATTGGTACTGGGAGTTATCCTATTGCTTTCCGGGGTTTTAGGCGGTGCCGGATTGATCTATACTGCGCTCGGGGGAGGTGCTCTTTTCTTTGCATGGAAGCGGTGGGATACCGCCAAAAAAGAAATAGCCAATTTCAAGGCAGAAATCTCTTCCTTCAGCGGGGAATAGCTCTGAGCAAAAAGCCTTAATTTTCCGAGAACTCCGAAAATCAATAAAGCCAGGTCCGACGGTACGGATACGTATCGTGTCCTGACAACTTGAAATTAGTTCTCCCGAAGTCCCCGATGCCCTACTTTTCCGACCAAACTTTCCAAAATCTGACAGCCGACGACATCCAAATTGCTGAATTCGAATCATGCACGTTTATTGGCTGCAATTTCACCAACCTGAATCTCCACGGCTCCAGTTTCGAAAATTGCACATTCAAAAACTGTGACCTCAGCAACGCCAAAGTTTCTGGCGTTTCCTTCCAAATGGTGCGTTTCGACAGCTGTAAAATACTTGGCGTGCATTTCAACGCAGCCAATCCCTTCCTGCTTGAATTCGACTTTCACGCCTGCCAGCTGGATTACTGCAACTTTTACAACCTAAAGCTCAAGAAGTCCAACTTCCAAAAATCCAGGCTCTTGGAGGCGGATTTTTCCCAAGCAGAACTGAACGGTGCAATCTTTACTGGCTCGGATTTGAGCGGGGCTGTTTTCGACCAAAGCAATCTGGAAAAAGCCGACTTTCGCGAGGCCTACAACTACCGCATAGATCCAGAGCGAAACAACATCAAAGGGGCGAGATTCGATTTGGAGGGACTTCCTGGACTATTGACAAAGTACGCGATCAAAATCGGCTGAAATGCAAAAAGCCGGATCTTGCGACCCGGCTTTTTCCTTATTTCTTCATGTAGCTGTCCCGAATTGCTTTGAACTCGGAGCCTTCCTTCCAGCTCGGCCATTTGTCAGAATTTGCCAGCGACCTACCCACGTTGTAAAGCAGCTGCACATCGTCCACTGCCCCATCGAGGTTCCATCTGGCCGGATCATATTCCTCATTCGGCTTGTGGTAGTAGTTAGCGGTGTAGTCGTCCTGCAACTGTTTGCCGTACTCCTTCCCTTTGTCCACATGATCGATCCCAGTGCCAAAATACAGGGCGGGAATCCCAACCTTTGCAAAATTAAAATGATCGGATCGAAAGTAGTAACCTGCCACGGGATTGGGTTCTGGAGCGCTATATCGGCCCAACTTTTCAAGCTCTGCGTTCAAAAGATCCTCCATCTCCGATTGTCCTACCCCGATGATCGAAACATCCCTCATCTTCCCGTAAGGATTGATGCCGTCCATATTGATGTTGGCTACAGTCTTTTCTATTGGGTAAATCGGATTTTGGGCGTAGAATGCCGAGCCCCAGAGCCCTTGCTCTTCTGCCGTGACAGCGAGAAAAACAACCGTGCGCTCGGGTTGAGCGTCCGTTTTATAAGCCTTTGCCAAGGCCAAAAGTGCAGCTGTTCCGGAGGCATTGTCGAGCGCACCGTTATAAATAGAGTCGCCGCTTTCATCGGGTTTGCCTATTCCGAAGTGATCCCAGTGCGCGGAATAGATCAAATATTCATCTGGCCTTGTTTTCCCCGTCACTTTGGCCACCACGTTTTTGGAAACATTGTACTTGGCCTCGACTTCGATGGAAGCAGATGCCGAAACTTGGAGAGCAACCGGCTGGAAACCTGCCTTGCGGGCCTTCGCTAGCATTTCTGAATCCTTCAATCCTGCCATTTCAAACAACTTTTTTGCGGTCGGCAAAGTAACCCAACCTTCGAATCCGAGTTTGTAAGGCTCTTTTCCCCGATCATCCAGATACAGTTTGGAGGCTTTCCAGCTATTTTGAATCACGTTGAACCCATATCCGGCGGGGATGGTATTGTGTACGATCAGGCAGCCCAGCGCCCCCTGCCTAGCCGCTTCCTCATATTTGTAGGTCCAGCGACCATAATAAGTCATCGTATTTCCCTTGAAAAACGAGGCATCCTCAGTTCCAAAGCCCGGATCATTCACCATTACCAGTACAATTTTCCCCTTGACGTCGATGTCCTTGTAGTCATTCCATCCATACTCAGGCGCCACGATCCCAAACCCGGCAAACACCACTTCCACATCTTTCACCTCCACGAGTGAATCCGTTCGCTGCGTCCAGATCACATAGTCCTGCAATCCAGTAATTACCAGATCTTCCTTGGGGGACTTGAAAGTCATCTGGCCCGAAGGCTGTGAAAAAATCGACACCATCGGGACCTCCTGGAAATAGGAATCTCCGTTTCCAGGCTCCAAACCCATATTTTTGAACTCGGATTCAAGGAAATCCGTCGTGATTTTTTCGCCTTCCGTAAAAGGCATTCTTCCCTTAAACTCGTCGGAAGACAAGGCGATCAGATTAGTTTCAAGATCTGAAACTTTAAACTTGTACGGCGGCTTTTTCGGAGCCTGACAGGCCGAAAGGCCAGCCAAGACCAATAGAATGGCTATTTGTGTTTTTTTCATAAATAGTACTTGGGGGTTGAGGAGATAAACTGCATAAAGAATCCAAGATAAAAATTTACCACTTGATTTCCTGACTCATAGGCCCAAATTGGGAAACGCGCATTGCATGGAGCAAAATTTACCCTACCTTTGTGACCTAGCGGCACGACCAGCTCCTGCTGAATCCCCCAGGTCCGGAAGGAAGCAAGGGTAGGCGGTCGTAGCGGTGCGAT
>CAZTJM010000147.1:0-11728 GCA_964613865.1 uncultured Limnohabitans sp.
TCGATGGCGACAGTGGGGAGGAAGTTGGCTGTGGTGGATCTGCCTTTTGTTAAGTTTCAGGGATTGTTGGCTTGGCTGACTTGGCTCTTTGTCCACCTGATGGCAATCCTTGGTGTGAAAAACAAACTCTTCATCTTTTTGGACTGGTCATGGAACTACCTCAGCTTTGACCCAAGTCTGAGGCTCTTGATCAAGCCCAAATATGTAAGGGCTTCTGAGAGGAAAGAACTGATCGAAGAGAAAAGCTCCTGATTTAGATTCCTTAACATTCCATTTTCAGTGTGGTGTTAAACCCGTTTTGTTTCGCAAGGTCTAAACTCTGAAACAAAACCAATAACAACATGAAAAAATGGATCATCGGAGCAGCCCTGTTGGCTTTTACCAGCCTTCAACTAGCAGCTCAGCAAGAAAGGAAGCCTCAGCCAAATCCTGAGGAACGTGCCAAGAAGGCGACAGAAAGAATGGCCACCGAGCTAGACTTATCCGAGGAGCAGAAAAACCAAATACTCGCCCTCAATCTGGACCAAGCCAAAAAGCGCCAAGCTGAAATGGAACAAAAAGCTGCGGAACGAAAGGCGAGGATGGAAGAGATGAAGACCCATCGGGAGCAGATTGATGCTATCCTTACAGAGGAACAGCGTAGCAAATGGGAGGAAATAAAAATGGAGCAGCGTGAAAAACGCCGACCCGGTGGAGAAGTACATCGCCGGGGTGATCTCCCTCGACAGAAAAGGGAAAATTAAACCAAATGAAGAAAGCCACCCAAAAGGTGGCTTTCTGTATCGCAGGTGGGTCAACTAAACAGGGTACTATTGGACGTCAGGGCAAACCCAAAGGGGATAGCCTTGACATTATCCCGCGATATGCTCTTCAACCTGGAAGAAGGATTCGTCTTTCTGAGGCAGTGAAGATGAACCCATGAGGTATTCATCCACTTTGACAGCTGTCTCTCTGCCTTCGGAAATGGCCCAAACTACCAGCGATTGGCCTCTTCGCATATCCCCAGCCAAAAATACCTTAGGATTAGTGCTTTGATAATTTTTTGATTTTGGAAGACTGTTTTCCATGGTTTCTGCACCGAAAGCCTGCAACAGTCCATTTTGGGCAGGCCCCATATAACCGATAGCGATGAATGCGAGGTCGCAAGGCACTGTACGCTCCGTGCCGGCAATCTCTTCAAAGGTCATGCGGCCTCCTTTTTCTTTCCATTCGATATCCACCAGCGTCAAACCGGTCACTTCCCCAGCTTCGTTTCCCGTGAATTCCTTGGTCAGGATAGAAAACATACGCTCCGCGCCTTCCTCATGGGAACTGGAGGTTTTTAGCGTCATCGGCCATTCTGGCCATGGGTTCAGGACGTTTCTCTGCTTGGGAGGCTTTGGCAAAAGCTCCAACTGAGTGATCGATGCCGCTCCGTGACGGTTAGAGGTGCCAATACAGTCACTTCCGGTGTCTCCACCTCCAATGACTATCACATGCTTTCCTTTTGCCGAAATCGGGTTTTCAGAGATTTCGCTGCCGATCACCTGATTTTGTTTGCCTAGGAATTCCATGGCAAAATGAACACCCTTGAGCTTGTCTCCTTTGATGTTCAAGGCTCGAGGTTGCTGAGCTCCAGTGGAAAGAACGACGGCGTCAAATGACTTCAGAACTTCTTCTGCAGTGGTAGATTTGCCGATTTCAGTATTGGTGGCAAAGATTACGCCTTCATCCTCCATCAGTTTTACCCTACGGTCGATGACCCACTTTTCCAGCTTGAAGTCTGGAATGCCGTAGCGCAGCAATCCGCCCACTTTGGCGTCTTTTTCAAATAAAGTCACCTCGTGACCTGCTTGATTTAACTGGTCTGCTGCTGCAAGTCCAGCGGGGCCGGAACCCACTACCGCGACTTTTTTACCAGTCCGCTTTGCCGGAGGCTTGGCGTGGATAAGACCAAGCTCATAAGCCTTTTCCGCGATGTTTTTCTCGATCAGTTCGATAGCCACGGGATCCTTGTTGATTCCCAGTACGCAGCTTGCCTCGCAGGGCGCGGGGCATATCCGGCCCGTAAACTCGGGGAAGTTGTTGGTGCTGCGCAAAATGCTGATCGCCTGGCCCCACTCCTGGTTGTACACCGCCTCGTTAAACTCGGGGATCACGTTGCCTAGCGGGCAGCCATTGTGGCAAAATGGCACACCGCAGTCCATGCAGCGCGCGGCTTGGTTATTTAGTTTTTCGCCGGAAAACGGCTCATATATCTCTCTGTAGTCGCTGATCCGCTCTTTGGGATCTCGGCTTACAGGGGTTTCTCTTTTAAATTGGATAAATCCTTCTTTCGCTCCCATCTTACACCAGTGATTTAGCTTGTTCTTGTGCTCTTTTTTGCAATACGGCTTTGTAGTCTCGAGGCATTACCTTGATAAACTGCTCTTTGGCTTTGTCCCATTCATCCAGGAATCGCTGTCCCAGCTGGCTGTTGGTCAGCTTTACGTGACGCTTGAGGAACGCTTTCACCGTTGCAAAGTCCTCTTCTTCCAGTAGGTCGATGTCCACCATTTCGGTGTTGATCTCGGTGATGTAGTCCTTGAGGATGTAAGCAAAGCCGCCGCTCATCCCAGCAGCGAAGTTTCTACCGATTTCGCCAAGGTTGATCACCATACCGCCAGTCATATACTCGCAGCCATGGTCGCCGATACCCTCGACGACAGTTTTCACGCCGGAGTTTCTCACGCAGAATCGCTCACCACCTTTTCCGTTGATATAGGCCTCACCTGAAGTTGCGCCATAGAAGGCCACGTTGCCGATGATGATGTTTTCCTCAGGGACAAAGCGGGCATTTCTGCTTGGATAGATCACCAATTTGCCCCCTGATAGTCCTTTTCCGAAGTAGTCATTGGCTTCGCCTTCCAGCTCGAAGTTGATGCCTCTGGCAAGGAATCCGCCAAAAGTCTGACCCGCCGAACCGTTGAACTTAAAGTGTATGGTGTCTTCTGGAAGCCCCACGCCTCCGTAGATCTTGGAGATTTCGTTGGAAAGCATAGCGCCGACGGATCGGTCGATACTTTTGATCTGGAAGCTGCCAGTAACAGGTATGGCCTGCTCGAGCGCTGGGGTGGCGGCTTTGATCAGCTGGCGATCCAGTACTTTTTTCAGTTCAAACTCCTGGTCGATTTGCTTGTGGACGCCGACGTGATCTGGGACTTCGACTTTGTGGAAGATTGGAGAAAGGTCGATTTTGTCCCACTTCCAATGGTTGAGATGACCGGTAGACTGCAAGACTTGGCTCTGTCCTACCATCTCGTCTACGGTTCGGAAGCCCAAGGAAGCCATGATTTCACGCAGATCCTGCACGAGGAACTTGAAATAGTTTACCACGTGGTCTGGATCACCGGTGAAGAGCTTTCTCAGCTCGGGATCCTGGGTAGCGATACCTACCGGACAGGTATTGAGGTGGCACTTACGCATCATGATGCAACCTTCCACGACTAGCGCTCCAGTGGCGATTCCCCACTCTTCTGCTCCCAAAAGTGTCGCTATAGCTAGATCCCGACCGGTTCTCAGCTGTCCGTCCGTCTGAAGGACTACACGGCTACGGAGATTATTTTTCACCAAGGTCTGGTGGGCTTCGGAGAGTCCAAGTTCCCAAGGCAATCCGGCATGGCGGACTGAGCTCAGAGGGGACGCTCCTGTGCCGCCATCTGCTCCGGCGATCAGGATGACGTCAGCGGAGGCTTTGGCCACACCTGCTGCCACTGTTCCTACACCTGCTTGGGATACCAGCTTCACGTTGATTCTTGCCTTTCGGTTGGCATTTTTCAGATCGTAGATCAACTGTGCCAAATCTTCGATAGAGTAGATGTCATGGTGAGGAGGAGGAGAGATAAGGCCTACTCCTGGAGTGGAGTGTCTCACTCGTCCGATCCATTCGTCCACTTTATGGCCAGGTAGCTGTCCGCCTTCTCCAGGCTTGGCACCTTGGGCCATTTTGATCTGGAGCTCGGATGCGTTGGTCAGATAGTGGCTGGTTACGCCAAATCGTCCCGATGCCACCTGTTTGATAGCTGAGCGTTCCCAGTCCCCATTTGATTTTTTCTCGTAGCGGATCTCGTCTTCCCCGCCCTCTCCGGAATTGCTTTTTGCTCCGATGCGGTTCATGGCAATCGCCAAGGTACTGTGGGCTTCGTGGGAAATGGAGCCAAAGGACATCGCCCCAGTGGCAAAGCGCTTCAGGATATTTTCTGCGGGCTCGACTTGGTCGATCGGAACGCTGATTCTTTTCTTGAATTCAAAAAGGCCTCGAAGCGTCAAAGCGTCTTTGGTCTGCTCGTTGATCTTGGCCGCAAACTTTTTGTAAAGTCCGTAGTCATCCAGTTTCGTAGACTTCTGGAGCAAATGGATGGTTTCGGGATTGAACATGTGTTTTTCACCCCTTCTCTTCCACTGATAGACACCACCAGTCTCCAAAACAGAGGAATTGGCCTCATAAGCTGCGTGATTTCGGGCAAGCACTTCCTCTGCAAGCTCGTCAAAAGACACCCCGCTGATACGGGAAATAGTGCCTTTGAAGCAGCGGTCAATCACATCTGGTCCCAGTCCGAGCGCCTCGAATATTTGTGCTCCCTGATAAGACTGGAGGGTGGAGATCCCCATCTTGGAGAGGACCTTTAGTAGACCCTTCCCGATAGCATCCTGGTAGTTTGAAAAAAGCGTCTTTTGGTCTTTGACCTTTTGCAACTGGCCTTTTTCGAACATGTCTACCAGAGATTCCAGCGCCAAATATGGGTTGATCGCAGAGACGCCATACCCAATAGCAGTGGCGAAATGGTGTACTTCGCGGATGTCGGCTGATTCCAATACCAAGCCAGCACGCGTTCTGATTTTATTTTTCACCAGGTGCTGATGAACAGCGCCGATGGCAAGAAGGGAAGGAATTGGAGCCAATTCTTCCGTACTGTTTCGGTCGGAGAGAATCAGGACATTCTTGCCCTCGTGAATGGCGTCCTCCGCCTCTTGGCACAGTTTGTCCAAAGCCTCCAGCAGTCTGCCCGGCTTATGGTCGGCCACGAATAGCCCATATAGCTTGGTTGCTCTGTAGCCTAGATGCTCCATTCGGGTCACCTTTTCCAGGTCTTCGTTGAGCAGAACAGGTTGGGAAATATGGATCTGTTTGGTATGCTGCGGGCTTTCGTCCAGAATATTGTGGCCTTCGCCGATTCGGGTAAATAGCGACATTACCAATCGCTCCCGGATCGGGTCGATCGGAGGGTTACTTACTTGGGCAAAGAGCTGCTTAAAGTAGTTGGAGATGTGCTGGCTTTGCTTGGAGAGCACGGCCAAAGGTGTATCAGCGCCCATAGATCCTACGGCTTCATAGCCTGTATCTCCCATTGGGGCAAGAATGACTTTCAGTTCTTCAGAAGTGTACCCGAAGACCGTCTGGCATTTCTTGATATTTTCTATGGAATAAGGATGAGTCAGTTCCTCAGGATCTGGCACGAAGCGAAGTTTCGTACGCTGCTCGTTAACCCACTTTTCGTAAGGTTGACGTCTGCAGATCTCGCCCTTTACTTCCTCGTCAAACAGAACCCGACCTTTCTCAAGATCTGCCCAAATCATCCTTCCTGGGCTGATTCTGCCTTTTTCGGTGATAGTCGCTTCGCGGATTGGAAGAGCGCCTGCCTCCGAGGAGAGGACAAGCCGGTTGTCCCTTGTGATAAAATAACGAAGGGGTCGGAGTCCATTTCTGTCGAGGGTCGCGCCTACTGATTTTCCGTCAGTAAAAAGCAAAGCGGCCGGTCCATCCCAAGGCTCCACCAATGACGCATGGAATTTATAGAAAGCCTTTCTTTCCCGATCCATGACTTGGTTGTCCTGCCAAGCTTCTGGTACCAGCATCATCATGGCATGCGGAAGGGATCTGCCGCTTAGTGTCAAGAGCTCCACCATCGCGTCGAGATTGGCGGAGTCGGAGTTCAGCTTATTGGTGATAGGCATCAGCTTAGCCAATTCTTCTTCGCTGAAGAACTTGGACTTCATCAATGCCTCCTTCGACTTCATCTTATTCAAGTTTCCTCTGATCGTATTGATCTCACCGTTGTGGGAAAGGAAGCGGAAAGGCTGTGCAAGTCTCCAGTTGGGGAAAGTATTGGTGGAGAATCGGGAATGCACGATTGCAAAAGCCGACTCGATCCTCGGGTTTTGGAGATCCTTGTAAAAGGCCAACACTTGGTCCGTTCGCAGCTGTCCTTTATATATAAGTGTCAAGCTGCTCAGACTGGCGAAATAAAAGGAATGGTTTACCCCTGGGATCTTCGAGTTGATCTCCGAGGTGGCAAAGTTTCTCAAGACATATAGCTTCCGCTCCAGTTCGATTCCTGTGAGGCCGTCTTTGTGGCTGACGAACAGTTGCTCGATGTTCGGCATCACCTCCAAGGCTCCCGAGCCTGGAACGGTCTCATCCACCGGCACCTGACGATAGCCTATGAGATCGAAGCCCATTTCTTCAATCAACTGGTTGAGCAATTCTTTAGACCGCTGGTAGAGCTGCTTGTTTTTCGGGAAAAAGGTCATGCCCACGCCATAATAGCCGGGCTCGGGCAGATTGATTTCCGTACGCGCCGTGACGTCCCTAAGAAACTGGTGTGGAACTTGGATAGAAATACCAGCACCGTCCCCGGTCTTGGGATCAGATCCCCTTCCTCCGCGGTGCTCCATATTGCTAAGCATGTATAAGGCATCGCTGATAGTCTCGTGAGTGGGTATGTTGCTCAGATCCACCACAGCACCTATACCGCAGGAGTCATGCTCAAACTCCGATCGATACAAACCTTCTTGCATTCTAATTTGATTTAATAGGTTCAAAATTTCCAAAAATTACAAAAAAAAAATCCTTTGTTAAAATTTAGGCAATAAAGTACCTGTAAAAATGAAGTATTAACGATAAAGTAGGGCTTTATTGGGTTTTTGGCAAAACAGAAATTCGGTCTATTTCTTTTGGGTTTTTTATCCCAATTCCACGGAAAATTGTTTTTTCAGCCCAAAAACAACCCTACAGAGCTGGAAATTACATAAAAAAAATGGAAATCGGATTTTTGAAAAAAAATGAAATTTTTTTTCTCTTTTTTATTTCAGAAAAAAATGACCTATAACCCTCTTGGTGCCTTTATTCGAAAAAGACGAAATAATATTTTAACTATCGCAACAAATACAGAATATATCGAATTCAGGATTTAGTCGGAAAAATGGCTGGCCCCGTCCTTTTCCCGGTCGAAAAACTGGACCTTCACCTTTTTAATCTTACGGGTGTCGACAGCCAATACCGTAAACTCAAAATCGGCAAACTGGATTTTTGTTCCGTTTTTAGGCAGTTTCGAGTTTAGCTCTAGCAAAAGGCCACCTAGTGACTCACTCTCGCCTTTGACTTCCTCGAAGATTTGGGGATCCAGTTCCAGCTTCTTGCAAAAGTCATTGAGGGATACCTTTCCTTCAAAGATATAGGTGTCATTGTCCAATTCTTGGAAGAAGATATTGTCGGTGTCGTCAAATTCGTCATTGATCTCGCCTATGATCTCCTCAATGAGGTCTTCGAGTGTGACTAGACCGGATGTCCCTCCGTACTCGTCCACGACTATGGCGATGTGGACCCGCATTCTCTGGAAATCCTTCAACAGGGCGTCGGCCTTCTTGGTCTCTGGCACATAAAAGCTCTTTCTGATCAGTTCTTTCCACTGGAAATCCTCGTCCTTGTCTATGTGTGGCAGCAGGTCTTTGATATATAGTACACCAAGGATGTTATCGATAGTCTCTTCAAAAACCGGAATACGGGAATAGCCGCTTTTGTTGATCCTGTCCATCAGTTCGTGGAAGTCCATTTCCACGTCCACAGCCGTGATATCCATTCGGCTACGCATCACCTGTTTCACAGAAAGGGTCCCAAAATTCACAATACCTCTAAGGATTTCCTTTTCTTCCTCAGGTGTATCTTCCGTGGTCAGTTCGAGTGCTTGGTTCAACTCGCCTACGGATGGAGAATAGCCTTTTTGTTCGACACGCTTTTCAATCAGGTTGCTGAAGGACATCAAAAACCAGGAGATGGGCTTGAGGAGGGAGGAAAAAACGACGAGGATAGGTGCCAAGGAAAGTGCAAAAGGGATCTTAGCTTGGTTGGCATAGACTTTTGGCACGATCTCTCCAAAAAACACCAAAGCCACAGTGACACCGACAGACTGAACCAAGATCACCACGATAGCAGTGGCATTCATCCCAAAAATCGTCCAAGAAACAAAGGTAGTCAGCGTGACGATCCCGATGTTGATTAGATTGTTTAAGATCAAGATGGTGCTGAGAAGCTTCTTCGGGTTAGATAGGAGATTTGCTACCTGCCGGCCCCGCTTGGGATCAGATTCCTGTATGGATGCGATTTCCTCGTTGTTGAGCGAAAAAAAGGCTACTTCGGACCCAGAGGCGAGTGCAGACCCTATCAGTAGGAGGACCAAAACTAGTCCGTTGAAAAAGAAATAACTAAATGAAGGCTCGTTTATCTGTGCGATCAGGTAGTAACTCGGGTAGGGGTCGTCCATGTAGGCGAGAAGCTGGTTAGGGCAAAAATAATTAATTCCCCTGAAAATCAATTTCAGGGGAATCCGATATCACTCAAAATGGCAAATCATCGTCTGAGTCATCCAATACCAAATCCGGGCTGGAGCCTGAGGAACTTGGCGTTGCGGCTGGTTTTGGGCTGTAGGCTTGCTGCGAGTTGCTGGGTTGATTGCTGCCGGTCCCATCAGGCTTGCCGCCAAGCATGGTAAAGCTCAGCACGCGAATTTTGGTGCGGTATCGGTTTTGGCCTTGTTCGTCCTGCCAAGAGTCTGTCTTGATCTTGCCCTCTACGTATATCTGCGAGCCTTTTTTGAGGTATTGCTCCGCGATTTTTGCCTGCCCATCCCACATTTCCAAATCGTGCCACTCAGTTTGGTCGATCCGGTTGCCATTTCTGTCTTTGTAGGATTCAGTGGTTGCCAGTCTTAGTTTGGCCACAGCTTTGTCTCCTTCAAGGTATTTTACCTCTGGGTCAGCCCCGAGGTTTCCAACTAATATCACTTTGTTAACTCCTGCCATAATTGTGTTTGTTTGAGATGAAAAACGAAATTGAATTTACCTAAATCCCCTGATCGTTCAAAAAGTTCACGATTAATTTAGGTTTGGCTAGGTATTCGATTTCACTCTCGGCAACCAACATATACCCTTCATTTTCACACCACTGGCTGAGTTCGGCGCGTTTTTCCAACGGGAACTCTATTTCCGAAAAGCTGGCGATCAGTTTTTGGTGCGACAAAACATGTCGGTATTTTTTCGGAAAGGGGCTAGGTGCGACTGCCGAAACACCAGCAAAAGACGCTGCCCCATGTTCAGAGACCGGGAAATCATGGAGCCCTTCCCATATGTCACCCGCAGATCGCCTTTTCCACACCCAATCGTCACCGCACCGGATCACAAAGTAGTGGAAGCTTCTTTCCTTTACTTTGACCTTGTTGATCTTCACGGGCAATTGCTTGATCAAGCCATTTTTTAAGGCAAAACAAGAATTCGACAGTGGGCAGGACTCGCAGTCGGGGTTTTTGGGGACACACTGTCTGGCGCCAAAATCCATCATCGCCTGGTTGAATTCCCCAGGATTGTCTTGCGGAATGAGTCGATTCGCGAGCGCCTCAAACTCTTTTTTTGCCTTACTCGTGGCGATGTCCGTCTCAATGCCGAAGTATCTCGCCAAAACCCGAAACACATTCCCGTCCACCACTGCCTTGGCCTCGCTAAAAGCGAAGCTGGAAATTGCCGCAGCGGTATAGCTTCCGACACCTTTCAGCTTGAGGAGGCTTTCATAGGTATTTGGAAAATGTCCGTCCAGCTCCTGCCAAATGAATTGGGCGCAGGCGTGAAGATTACGCGCGCGGCTGTAATATCCTAGGCCCTGCCAAAGGCGCAGCACTTCAGATTCTGGCGCCAAAGCCAAATCTTTCACCGTAGGATAAGCTTCCACAAAAGCACAATAATACGGCAACCCTTGGGCAACACGCGTCTGCTGTAGGATGATTTCGGAGAGCCAGATTTTATAGGGATCTGATGTCCCTCTCCAAGGCAATTCTCTTGGATTGGCCCGATACCAAGAAATTACATGAGTGGAAAAAGCTTGATATTCAGGGACTTTAAGATTCACTTGTTCAAAATATTTCGGGTGCAAACATTGGTAATTTTTTTGATAATGTTTTTTAATTGAGTTGCTTATCGTACATTTGCAGTCCCAAAAACACTTGGTTAATAGGTTGTTAAGCTTATTTCGTAATTTCTAAATTAAAAACACTGTGACAAAAGCAGAAGTAATCACCAAGATTTCAGACAAAACCGGAATCCAGAAGGACGATGTTACACAAGCCATTGAGGCCTTCTTCAAAGTCGTAAAGGACTCTATGTCTGATGGAGAAAACATCTACGTGAGAGGGTTCGGTAGCTTCATCAACAAGAAAAGAGCGAAGAAAATTGCGCGTAATATCTCCAAGAATACAGCAATCGTGATTGATGAACACTACATTCCGGCATTTAAGCCATCAAAGGTGTTTGTGGAGAAAATC
Organism: uncultured Limnohabitans sp.; assembly: GCA_964613865.1. Classification (GTDB taxonomy): domain Bacteria; phylum Bacteroidota; class Bacteroidia; order Cytophagales; family Cyclobacteriaceae; genus Algoriphagus. The sequence goes on from CAZTJM010000147.1 coordinate 10,605, forward strand.
AAAAACAGCAAGAAGATAAAGGAACTTGCTCCCCAGGACTAATCCTGTGGTAAATTGACATGAAAAAATCACAGCTCATTCTCATCATTGTAGGGATTTGCGCCGTCGCTGGGCTCTATGCCTTGCCAAAGGTCGTAGTGGACAATGAGGCAGGTACGACAACTGTCGGGGATTCCCAGGCATCGGAAGCGACTGACGTAGCCGGAATGCATGAGAATGAGCTTTCTTCCGAAAATCGCTCGGAGGCAGATGGGTTTAAGGCGACTTTGGCCTCTACCCAGGATCCTTCCCAAATAAGCGAGGCTGCCAAGTCTCTTGCGGTCATCTACCAAAAGGAGGGGATGTTTGACAGTGCTGCGTATACACTTGAAAAAGCGGTGGCAGTGAACTCTTCGGACTTGGGGTTGATTGAGGAAGCAGGTAAGGCCTTTTACGAAGCCTACTCTTTTGCTTTGGACAAAGCCAAAGTCGAGAGTCTGGCGGAGAAAACCAGGAACTATCTAAATCAGGTTTTGGAGAAAGATCCAAGCCGATTGGATTTGAAGACCAAAGTGGCGATGACTTACGTATCTTCGGCCAATCCTATGCAGGGAATCACTATGATGCGGGAGATTCTCACGGAAGATCCCCAAAACGAGGACGGGCTTTTCAATATGGGAGTCCTTTCGATGCAGTCTGGTCAGTACAAGCGTGCAGCCGAGCGATTTGAGGAGTTGGTGAAATACCATCCGGATAATCTTCAGGGGCAGTTTTACTTGGCCGTGAGCTATTTCGAGTCCAATGAAAAGAATAAAGCGAAAGCACAGTTTGAGGAAGTGAAAAAGTTGACCCAAGATCCCATGGTCTTGGAAAGCGTACAGACCTACCTCGACAAGCTATAAATTATCATTACACACCTTAAATTCTAAAAACTATGCCTTGCGGTAAGAAAAGAAAAAGACATAAGATCGCTACGCACAAGCGTAAGAAGAGACTTAGAAAGAACAGACATAAGAAGAAGTAATCCACTTCTTCTTTTCCTGTTTCTATAACAAAACGTTCATTTACATATTATCAAGACGAACTTTTGAGTACGGAATTGTTAATCGATTCTGCTCAAAACGGAAGTCGGATCGCCCTGCTGC
>CAZTJM010000148.1:0-4516 GCA_964613865.1 uncultured Limnohabitans sp.
GCAACAGGTGAAGACATGCTCATGACCATCATGTTGTCAAACCAGACGTCTTCGGAGGTCTCGTTCACGACAAACGTCGCCACGTACCCGTCCTTGGCAATATACATCTCCTCTTCCAATACCTCATGCTGGTTGGCGGCGCTTTTAGAAAGGACTTTCTTTCCGACTTCGTACCTATTACTGTCGCTTTCATAGAGCTCATAGATCAGGTAGGCCTCCGGTGTTTCCTTTTTCTGGAAGTCCGAGGCAAGAATATTAGACAAGTTGAAAAGAGCGATCGGATTGCCTCCCCCGGCCCGCTGGGTGCTTACCGCCAGTTCATTCAGGTCTGTGAGTAGTCTGTCTTTGGCACTCTGGCTCACAAAGCTTCCGGCATTGGCCTTCTGGTTTTTGTCATCCAGATATTTGCCATATACCTGAAGCTTCAGGCTGTCTCCTGAGAAGATTTCCTGACTTCGTCTAGGCCTTACCATCCTGCCTCTATCCGCGTTTAGCCATCTTGTTGCCTCCCGTTGTTTTGTTGTGCCCCGGCTCGGTCTGGCGTGAAGCCTGAACGTGAGTAAACTCCTGCTCCTCGGTCTCGGCATTCTCTGTTTCCATCGTGGCCATATACACTTGGGAAGACGAACTTCCCCGTGTAGACCGGATATACTTTTTAATAGCACATCCGCCCACCCAACTGCTTTAAAGAACAAACAGTGTATTTCTTGGTCTCTTATCTGGTAGGCCTCTCCAATTATTAAATTGTGTTTTCCGAAAGCAGCAAATTGCAAATCTATTTAGACAGAAAGGTATTCTCTCAAGCTTAGACCAAATCCAATAAATTCTACTCTCGGCGGGGAATGTGGTAAAGTTAAAGTAACAAAGTGAGCATCTTTCTAATTAGTCTAAAATGACTCATTTTGATCAACATACACACTCAAAATCTAGATAAAAAACAAATATATTTCGTTAAATTAATTCAACCACTTATCCCCATATATTTTTCTTAAATCTTTCACTTTTCGCAATTTAAAAAAACCTTTACTAACTTCATTGAAACGATTTAATTTTTTCGAACTAAAAAAAAGCTCTCTATAAATTAATACACAATTTTCATCATAGCCAAATTTAACCTCATACTCTCCATTAAAGACAGATCTCAATAAATCATCAATTAATGATATTTCATATTCAGGATACACATAAATATCCAATAAAACTGAATTAACAAATAGACTCTCACTCGTAATTGACAAATACAATGTAGAATCATTCGTTTTTTTCTTCAAAAAAACATCGATTCCTAGTCCTTTTTCCACAGAACTCTCCCCAGACAAATCAGCGTAGTCCAATTCTTTAAATATTAGATTTAGTAAGCCTAATACATTAGACTCGAATTTTGTGGAAACGTCAGATTCCAACATTTTTAAGGTACGTTGTAATACTTCCATTTGAGAGGATTTAAAGGAATATGATAATTAAATTTTCCAGGAACCTGAATGTTAATATGAGTATTAAACCCATTGTAAGGACTTCCAAGATAGTTTGATGTAGTATTAGTATGAGGAGCCCGAAACCCTCTATCAAGTCTCAAATTTAGGTTTAAATTAGGAATCCTTAATTGTAAACTGAACACCCTTTGGCCAGATTTACTTCGACCGGCCCTAAAGCTAAATCGGACAATTTGTCTTCCCATTTTAGGAACCACACTAATAGCATCGTCTGCGTACCCTATACCTTCAAGCGGAAAAGCAATTAATCCATTGACATAATTATATCCAACCCCTACTGAGGTCCTGAAATCACTGTACCATTGGGTCGGTCTTGGGATTTCGGTATCATATCTCGGACCATAGGTGCTTCTTTCATCGCCTGAAGCATACCAGTTTTCCGCTGCAGCCCCCAGTACTCCTGGAAACCATCTTGGAGCAGATACAGTCACTTGCGGCAGATCTACAGTTGCACATCCCTCGCATCCTCCCCCCTGCGATTGCTCCTCATTGTTCACCACGCTCTTCTGCGTCTCGTCCTCCCCTCCATCAGTATCCTGTGTCACTTGTCCCATCACCGAATACGCCTCCATTCCATCCGGATCAATAAAGCGCATCGGGTTATTCAGCGCATAGTTATAAGGAGAATGCCTTCTTGCCTTTTCCGCCAAGGGATCGACAACAGCCCATCTGCCTATCGCAGGATCGTACATCCTAGCTCCGTAGTCGTAGTACTGAAGACCGGCATCCTCTATCAGTTCCTTCCCGTTGTACAGGTACTTGTTGGCCTTGACCCCTCCATACTGGTAACCGATGCCCGTCAACTCCAGCCCCCAGGGATCATAGTGGGTCTCCTGCACCAGGAGTGATCCCTGATTCAAGACCCGGAAGTTGTCGAACCAGACATCCTGCCCCGTCTCATTGACCACGAAGGTTTCAATATAGCCATTTTTCCTGATCGCCTCCTAGAGGGGATTTACCCCTACCATATATTCAATTACTCTACTTAGAAGCAACTACTTACTGTCCCATTCTTTAATAACTATTTTAGCTTGTTCAACAATTTTTCTCCATTCGGGGTCACTTAAAATTTCTTCGTCCGACTCTTTTTCATAATAGCTATTTAATAAGTCTCTTAATTTACTCAACTCCAAAATTAATGAATTGGATAAGCCAATTTTTGCAGCTCCTTTTTCAATAAAATCATCAAAACCAAAATCATCAAACAGCGAACTCATCAATTCCGAATAAGAAGAAATTAGCCCCGTATCATTGTTCTCATTTAACCACAACTTTCGCTGTAAACTTAAATCAGCCAATTCACAAATCATTCTATATATGTGCTCGATTATTTTGTCCATTGATTTAGAATTTAGGCATATTATTAATATTGAATTGGTTCAAAGGAATATGGGCCGCCGGAACATTACCATTTGGAAGAACTTTTCCATTTACATCATAGAACTTACCATCCTTCATAAATTTAACATAAGGATTTTGTTGTAACACATTTGGACTATTTGGATTTCCAGGCATTTGCCTAATTATATTATGCGGGTTCCTTGGGTCTCTAAAAACTGTTCCCCCACCTTTTTTACTTGCTTGTATTATCCAACCTTTTGGAGCAGTTATCCCCTTAGCGGCATTATACAGGCTTCTTAAATTCTTAAATATGTTGAAGAAATTTTTTATTGACCCCCAACCTCCAACTCCTCCTGGAAGAAACGGTACAGTCCCGCCAATTACTCGGGGTTGGTTCAAAACAGCAATTCCCAAGTTATTTTGTTCCTGAGGGAAATTATTCCATCCCATTTGTGACAAATAGTTATCAGAACGAATAACCGAAAAATCAATTATCCGTGAGCCGGTGACTACCACTTCGGGCAATGAGGCGCATCGCTCGCATTTCCCTCCCGGCGATTGCTCCTCATTGTTCACGACGCTTTTCTGCGTCTCGTCCTCGCCACCGTCAGTATCCTGTATCACTTGCCCCAATACCGAAAATGGTGCCATCCCATCCGGATCGATAAATCTCAAGGGGTTGTTGAAAGCATAGCTAAACGGTGAATGTCTTCGCATTTCCTCCGCCAGCGGATCCACTACAGCCCACCTTCCAATCGCAGGATCATACATCCTGGCCCCATAGTCGTAGTATTGTAAGCCAGCGTCTTCGATCAGTTCCTTGCCGTTGTACAGGTACTTGTTACCCTTGATCCCTCCATACTGGTAACCGATGCCCGTCAACTCCAGTCCCCAGGGGTCGTAGTGGGTCTCCTGCACCAGGAGTGATCCCTGACTTAAGATCTTAAAGTTGTCAAACCATACGTCCTGATCCGTCTCATTCACCACGAATGTCTCAATATAGCCATTTTTCTTGATCGCCAGTTTTTCCTCCAGCTCTTCATGCTGGTTGGCCGCATTTCTGCTCAGGACTTTTTTGCCGACTTCATAGCGGTTGCTATCCTCATCATATAGCGCATAGATCAGGTAGGCTTCGGGCGTTTCCTTTTTCTGCCAATCCTTGGCTAGGATGTCCACCAGATTCAGTATCGCGATCGGGTTGGCACCGCCCGCGCGACTTGTATTCAGCGCAAGTTCGTTTAACTGGTCTAAGAGCGCGGATTTCCCTCCCATCGTCGCAAAACTGGCAGCGTTGACACGTGTATTTCTCTTGTCCAGAAACTTCCCGTGAACAGACAGTATCACACTGTCCCCCTCGAAGATCTCATGCGAGGTCCCGGGTCCAACCATTTCTCCCCTGTTGGCATTCAGCCAGGCTACTTCCTGCCCCCCGTGCGTGACGTTGTGTTTGGGCTCCCGCTTCCGAGTTGGTTTGATCTGGGTAAACATACTTTCTTCTTCCTCTGCATTGGCCTGCTCCATCGTAGCAATCCTGGCATTGGGAGTCGGATTCCGGATCACCTGCCGCACGTTGCCCAGGTGGTCCTTCAGGTAGTATTCATAGAATAGTCCTCCCGGCTCTGACACGACCCGGCCTTCCTCGTGAACCAGATAGTCCAATGCACCATCCAGATAAACGTATT
>CAZTJM010000148.1:4526-11706 GCA_964613865.1 uncultured Limnohabitans sp.
TTCCCCGATATAGTCCTGTATTTTGGTCAATACTCCGGAAGTGTTGTATACCTTTTGTCTCAGCTTGGTCCCTTCTGCATCATACGACAATACTATGGAAGCCCCAGTATTGAAGGTAATCTGGGAAGGCAGGTTTAGGTGGTTGTAGACAATACCGGAAATCTGCTTGTCCAGATTGGAAGTCAGGTTTCCGTTGACATCGTAGGTATAGGCCGTTGTCTCTCGTTCGATAAATCCTTTGGAAGTGTAGGCTTGGGCTCCCATCCCATCTGCCACCTGAGTCAGCTTATTGCTGTTCGCAGAATAAGTGTACATCAATTGATCTACTAGCCCATAAGTGGTTGCAGTTCTTTGGTTATTTCTGAAAAGCGTGTCGATATTTCCGTTGGCATCATATCTGATTTTTGAAAGCGTATACCAATCTGCTTCATTGGGAGCGGAATAATTGGCCGCAATGATCCGGTTGGCTTTGTCATACAGATAATTATAGGTTCTTACCTTCGGGGTCTCTGTGGTCACCGACTTGCCGCTCCAGTCGATCCGTGAGATGTTTCCGTTCCAGTTGTTGACCGTACCCCCTGTTTCGTAATAGTTGATCTGTTTGTATCCTTCCGTCAGTCCGCTGCCCATCGTCTTTAACCAACCCCGAATGTTGTAGGTATAAGTCTGATTCCCGCCTGGAAGCTGAGGAAAGGCTTTGGTGGTCAGTTGACCCAAGTCATTGTAGTTGTTTTGGGCTATTGTCTTGGCCGTCTGGCTGCCTATCTTGTGGCTCACCGTGGCCACTGCCCCTGCAGCATTATAGGAATATGTCCGAAGTACCTCCTGCCCGACCGCACTGCTGTTGGCCACCAGCATCTGCTTCGGCTGATCTTCGAAGTTGTATTCCGTCGAAGTCCGCACATAGCCCCCGTAGAGCTGCTGGGCAAGCGTCTGGATCACCCGGCCCTTGTTGTCATAGTAGATGGCCGTGGTGAAAAACTGTCCCGTGTCCAGGTTCTTCACCTTCTTTCCGGTCTGCAGTCCGTGCGTCCGGGTGCTGGCCTGCGCGTCAAATCCCGAATAGATACCCGATGGAGCCACGTAGGAAAACCCGGTCAACAGCTGATACGAATCGTAGTAGTTTACAGTAAGGATCTCCCCTTCGTCCGTGGGCCATGCTCCCGCTGCCCCAGAGGTAGACGTCCCGATTCGGGCAGTGAAAGAACGGTCCCCGTTGGCGCTGAAGGTAAAGCCGTTTTGCAAGGTTATGCTGGTAGAGGCAACGTATTCGTTGTACCCGTCGTATTTGGCCGAAGTGATCGTGGACCCGGTCTTCACGTTGGCCGTATTGCCGTTGACTGCCGCATTGTTCGAGCCGGTTCCCAGGTTGGTCTGAAGTGTGGCAAAGGCCGTGGCATCGACCGTGATCCCGGTCATCACCACCCTGCCCAAGACGTCGTATTTGGTATAGAGCCATTTGTTGGAAGCCCGAAGATTCCCGTCCTGAAATCCGACCAGACGGTCCTGGCTGTCGTAGAGCATGTATTCGACCGCCTTGCCCGGCATTCGCTTCTCGGACATTCGGCCCCGACTGTCATAGGTATAGCGGAAATACAGCCCGTCCGCCCTTGTGGTGTTGGTGCTTGAGGTGCTTGTCCAGCCAGCTGCCGCGATCTCCTCTACTGCCTTGGGAGGGATCACCACTCGTAGCCTCCCAAAAGCATCGTAGATATAGTGCGTACTCAGCCAGCCCGTATAATCCCCTCCTGGACTGGTGGCAATCTGGATTTTCTTCAAGATCAGCCTATCCAGCTTGTCCTTGTATTCAATTGACCTTTGACCGTTTTCATCGATCGTCTCAAATTTCGAAAGTGTCCCCACTGGGTATGTAGCGGCCGTAACGGGCATTCCGGCAGAATTCACCGTCCATAGTCTCACGGCATCCCCAGAAACGTTGGTGTTTTCGTTGAGTTGGATTTCCTTCCCCACCCAGGGTGTTCCCGGCACCCCCTGTTTGGTAACGCGATTGAGCGGGGACGCCTCGTAGGTTTTGTCCGCATATCCACGGCTGTCCGTATACTGGGCCGTATAATAGCTGCTGTGCAAAGTGGTTGCAGTGGAACGGTAAAGTCCCGGGCTGGTGCCGTTGTTGGCAAAGGGCAGGTAATCGCGGTAGGGCCTCCCATAGGCATCATATACCACCGGGGTCACCAAATCCAATCCATTTACGGAGGCTTGGATCGCCACCTGTTGGTTAACCCTTCCCAGCCCATCATGGTAGGATGTCGCTTTATAGGACGTCGCCTGCGGGGAGTTCCTCAATACAAAATCACCACTCAATGGAATCCTTGCGTCGTACTCCCTGGTCCAGTTGCGGTTTTCGGCATAATAGTCAACCCTTATGGGGACCTTTGCCGTAAGGCAAGCCGTTGAAGTATGGTAATACGCCAAATAGTAGGTCTTGCTGGTTGACAAAGTACCTGTCACGTAAGTCTGTGCCGTGGATAGCTGGGTCGTACCATTTGAATCGAACCATCGGTACGCAAACCCGGACGGAGCCGGATTTGCCGTCAACGTAACAGCCTGGCTTGCCGTGATTAGCACGGAGGGAGCTGAAGGAGTCACCGCCACACATGCGGAGGAGGATACTATCTGAGCGTTAGCACTCAGTGTAGCAACCCAAAGGACTAGGAAAAAAAGTGTTCTTTTCATAGTCCAATTCCTTTGATGTACAACTTATTAAAGCCTCTTCTGGGACCTCCGACGGGAATCCAAACCTGTCTTTTACCGATGAATTCGACCTGGTATTCCATGGTCTCGTTTTCCGAAGTCATGCTCAAGACTCCGCTTTTGGAATCTAGTTTCCATTTGCCCCGGATCTCGTTGTGCGACCCATCGGCCACCCAAGTCATCACAAAATACCTTTCATCATCAAGTGCATACACGATGGATTCTGCAGCCCTCCAAAAATCATCCTGTATTTTGTCCTCCATCTGATCGACCTGCGCCTTGGTCTCGGCATCCAGCTTGCTTTTCTGTTCCGGAAGGTCCACTTTCCAAACCCCGACCAATTGGATTTCCTCACCGGACAAGGTGTCTCGCGATACCAACTCTTGCTCCTGTGCGAAAAGGCCACTGATACCCAACAGCATAAGCATCAGAAGAAATGTCAACTTTTTCATATGGTAAAAAGGAAGATGGGTTAGGGTTTGATGTAGGTGTATTCATAGTGTTTGAGGATATGCCCATCCTCGTTTTTGACGGTCTCCAACCGCCCAAAGGGATCATAGTGGTAATAAATGCCCAAGTTTTTGGCATCCATCTGCGACCACATCCCGACCTGAGGCTTGATTGTATAGGTAGTCATCAAGCTGTTGTCGGGATGTACCCGCAACTCATCGATTATGGTACCCGAACCACTGATCGTCACCGAGCTTGAGCCCGCCACCTCCACCAATCTCCAGGTATCGTCGAGGGTGCCTGTATAGGCTGTACCGTTGATTGTCAGCGTAGCCGCCGATGTTGAATTTTTCCTAGCCCAAAAACTCAGCTTATAGTTTCCCGTGACCGACTTGGACACCTGTCCATTGTTGAGCAGATAAACATTGTTTCCGGTTTTCGCCTGTCCCGCCATTACGGGGGACTCGGCCCCCGAATAGGTCCAGCCTCCCTTTTCATTTGTCTCAAAAGAGGTGTAGGCAATACTTCCCACTGAAGAGTTGGTGGCCTCGGCAATGACGTACTTGCCGTCATATCCGTAGATAAATGAATTGGTCAGGCCATTGGTCAGGGCATATTGGATCAGATTCCCCCGGGTATCGTAGCCCTGCATGCTCATCCTGAGCTTGTATCTGCTATCCTTGGATAACGCATTGGTTCCCGAGACGACCAGTGGGGAGTAATTGGTCAAGGGGCTTGCGGTTTCCAGAAAATATACCGACGCCGGCACATAAAGCGAGGTCCCCGAAACCAGCGTATATTCTGTCACCTGACCGGAGACCACCTCGCTGCCTCCGGCTCCCTCCTTGACCCAGGTATATTGTTCGACGGGAGATGCGATCATGTTCTTGAGCAGCATCTGCTTGAGGGCATTCGGCAATCCGGTATAGGTAGTTCCCGTACCCACGATATCGTAGTTGTACCTGAAATTCGTCCTCACCGTACCGGGATTGCCTGAAGAAATCACCTCCTCAAAGGTCGGCTGCAGATAGGTGGCGTGGTATTCCCTGTTTGTCACCCGCTGAATGGTGTCAGCTCCAAAGTGGGTGGTGGTCTTGGTAGACGTTTCAAGAAACACGCCGACGTCCTGATCCATGTTCGCAATCATGTAACGTTGTCCGTCATAGGCTGGCCCGCCACCGGTTACAGTACAATTGGTGAAAAAATTCTCCGACTCTTGTCCAACTATTACCTGAAACGCCGCCTGTCCGACTTTCGGTGTCTGGGCCTTGTATAGGGTATAGATTTTCCTTGTGACTTCCTTGATGTTGTTCAGGTTGTCATACTTGATGACTTTGGTCAGTTTGCCCCGCTGCCAGCTTTTTTTGTTTCTCCATATTTTGTTGGAATGCGGTACGGCAAACACGCCATCACTGATCAATAGGTTGTTGTCGAATTCATAGAATGTCTTTCCGTTTCCACTGGTACTGTTGGCATATTCAACGACGTTGGTATAAACTACGGGAGCATCATCGAACCCTGGCCCCACGACCGAATTGGACACCCAGGTACGGACATTATATTGTCTTTGAGGAACTGGGGTTAAGCTGGAGTAGGTATCACGCTTATACAGCGTGTTCATGAAGTGGAAATTCCTGACATCAAAATTCTTGTGCCCGAACCCATTCTCGCCAGGTCCATAGTTGTATAGGGTGGAATAAGTGGTCACCCCGTCATTTCTGAGTATTTTCCTGATGCGAAGACCTGATCCATATTTGGTCGTTGAGCCATCCAAATATTTGTGGGGCTCAAATTGGAACTCGGTATACCCACCTGTCGGGAATGTGATCCTCTTTAGAATTCCTTCCTTGTAAAAAGTCGTATCCGTGCTCCTGTCTGCTCCACCGATATCCAAATCGGTGGGAGCATGAAAACTTTGCGCGCGATATTGCACCGTTTCCTTTGGGATTAGATTGGTGTTGGTGGCTTTGCCATTGTAAAAGCCAAACAGATCCCTTCTGAACGAACCCTCTGCCTGATCCCAGGAAAAAGTCGTCGTGTTGTAGGTAAAACCGTACTTGTTGATCAGGGTATTGGAACCATCCCTAATCTCCAGCCCATCCAGTTTTAGTCTTGCATCGGCATTGTTCACCGCGAGCTTGAAGTTCCCGCTGTTGAGAAACGTGAATGACTTTAAAAGCACATAGGAGTTGTTCACTTTGGAATACACTTCAATTTTGCTTAGGCGCTTCAAACTGCTACCACCCGGCACATCCGTTCGGCTTGCCCCCGTAATGAATTTAACTTTGCCCGTATTGAACATGATTGAATCTATTCCCATTTGGGTCGACGAGTTTGAGGTAGAAACCAGGGTTGTAACCGGGGAATAGGAGGTGCATGGCAATACACTCGAATTGGAGGTGGCACAATTGTCCATCAGTGAGATATTGCTCTCTATTTCATTTACGATGAAAGACCCCACATCTTGATATCTAAAAGTCACATAGTCATCGGTGTTTGGCGATTTGATCTCTTGCAGGTACCAGGTGACCACTCCTGAGGTTGTGCCTGATCCCGAGAAGGCGCTCATGGATTCCTTGGCGTTATATCCTCCGGTCCAGTCCGAACCGAACCGGTACATCATGCCTTTGGTGTCCGTGATGTCGTAATAGTTGGGATTTCGAGTAACCTGAATCGCACTTTCGGGAAAAAGCAGTGGTGGTAAACCACCTTGTCTCAAAACAAAACGTCCGGACGCTCCAGGAAAGGAATAAGAAAACAAATCAGGTTCCCGGTCATTTGATCCACTGGCAGTGTGTTCCTTGTAATAAAAATTGTTGCAGAAGTCATAGGTGTCCACGGCATAATTGTTGGTCCCCGCCAGAAAGCTGCTTTCATCGGGCTTTCCCTGAATGGTTCTCGTTATTTGTCCTCCGACCTGGACGGACCAACCCAGGCCCACCCAAGAGGCCCGGTCTGTGTATCTAATACCTCCGGCATGATAGGACAAAACTATGGGCACGGTAATCTCTCCCGATTGGATCTCAAAAAGGGGTATGCTGATATCGGGTATGCCGGTATACAGATTGACGTTGAAATCGCCGTATTTCTGGATTGCGGCTACGTTTGGGGATTGCTGGGCGGGCTTTGGAACTAATTTCGAGATCTGCGAAGAGACATCGCCAGGTATTTGCGCAAACAGACCAAATGGCACGGCTAGCAGGAAAAACAAAGCCCCCAGAATTTTATGCTTGTTCATTTTTACTTGTTTTGATTGGCTTTCAGTTGTTCGATCTCCTTTTGCAGTTCGATCATGTACAGGGTTAGTTCCTCCACTTTCTCAAGCAGCTTCACGTTCATCTGCAACAGGTTCACCCCATTGTCGAGGACTTCCTTTTCGGAGGGAACATTCGGTAGGTGTCCATGCTCTTCGATGAACCTTTCAACTTCACTTAGCGGCTTCAACTCGTAATCCGGCAGGAACACATAGTCCGCCCAACCGGAAGTGGTCACGTTCACTTCCCTGGTTCGAATCGTGCCGTTGACGTCCAGTTTTTGGGAGGGATTGGCTGTTCCTATTCCAATTTTGCCGGTCGTTGTGATCACCAACGCGTCCGTCCAACTTGCCGAATTGTGTCTGGCCTGAAAATTCAAGGTTGTAAACTCTCCCGGATCGAGGCCAATAATTCGGTGGCCGAACCCCGACCCCCAAACCGATGTGGTCCAGGAAATGTATTTTGAGCTACCAGTGGCGCTCATATAATCAAATGTGGTGGTCTGTCCACTGGAAAGAAACGGGAGGCAGACAAGGGCTAGTAGTAGAACTTTCTTCATTTAAGGTTTGGGATTAGTTCTTTTGGTTCTTTTTAACTTGCTCTTCCATTTTCAAAAATCTTGTCTGGAGTTCGTCGTATTTTGAATTGGTCTCTAGAAGATAAAGGGTTAGTTCTTCAACTTTCTCAAGGAGCTTTATATTCATCTCCAACAGGTTCACCCCGTTGTCCAAGACTTCCTTTTCGGAGGGAACATTCGGTAGGTG
>CAZTJM010000149.1:0-11660 GCA_964613865.1 uncultured Limnohabitans sp.
CCTTAAGCGTGACAAATTCCGTGGCATCTGAGTTGAGAACTTTGGCAACACGCTCATAAAAGGGAGCTTGTGACCTCCAAAGGATTTTTTGCTCTTTGGTTTTGGTGTTGAAAGTAGAGAGAAAGGGCATGCTTCCTTCGGCACTTCCTCCCTCAGATCGCATGAAGATCAAATCCCCCTTGCGAAGCAGCACATTTCTTCCAAACTGATTTTCCGTCATGACCGGATCTCCCGGGTCATTGTATAGGTCGTCAGAGGATCTTTCGATGATCGTTCTTGGAGCTTTAGCAGGGCTTGAGGGATCGATTACCGAGCGCTTTTCGATACGACTGGCAAACCATCTTTCATTGAGAATCGCAAATGAATCATCTGACCAGTCTATTCCGGCGAAGCGCAAGGAAGTAGAAGCGAGCTTAGTCTTTTCTCCCGTAAATGGGGCTGCCAGTGTAAAAACAACGTCGCGTTCTTCCACTTCGGTACGAGGGTTTCCACCATCCATGGCTTCCACCCAATAGAGGGTAGCCGGCTGATCCGCTCTCCAATTGACGTTTCTCGGGCCTGTCACGGTAGCGTCAAATCCTGTAGGTCTCACTTCATCCAATGGGATTTCGGCGAGCGTTTTTATCTTTTCGCCAGCGGTAGTCCAGATTTCCACATGGTAGGGAAAGCGGCTGCCTGGTACGAGATAGGAAAAAGGCTTCTGTATAGTTTCGATAAGTAGATAGCCGCCATCTGGGCTCAAGTCCATGGATTTGATCATTCCTGGCTTTCCCACGGGAGTCGTGCTCCCGTCCAGAGAAAATCTCATCAGCTGGGAGTCCATAAAGTAAGCAAACAAGGCCTCGTCGTAAGGATTACTTAAAAGATCCTGATAAGTACGGCTTGGTGCGGCATTTCCGGAGGTCTCCTGAATGACTGGACCGGTCGGCGCGGCTGGAGATTTGGGCATGGTGCCCCGATCTGGGGTGGCTGTTTTTACCAAAAGACTATTGTCCGGCATCCACAGAACCGAGTTTCCAAACACTTGGTTTACGACTGCCTCACTCAGTTTCTTGGCTTCGAAAGTCGTCAGGTCGGCAACCCAAAGGCTGATGCCCTTGTCTTCAGTATGGGTGAAGGCCAGTAATCTCTCATCTGGGGAAAATGCAAATCCGTTCAGCTTCGGCTGAGGAGGCAGACCTTTGATTTGGATTTCCTCCCCGGAGCGGGTCTTCTTGATTTTGACGTTGTGATAGCTTCCGGCTCGGCTTTGTCCAGAGATGGCTGGGTTGATTCTAATCCCGGCGATGCGTAATTCGGGTTGGGAAAGGTCTTCGATGGATGGCGCTCCAGCTCTTTCCAACACAAGCATAAGGCTACCATCCTTGCTGAAGGTGACGCTTGGTGTGGGCCCGGCATTAAAAAGGTCTGCAATGGACTGAGGGGGGCTTTGGTAGCCGGTTTGTGCCATTGACACTTTTCCAACGCAAAGGAGCAGGCCTAGGAAGACAATTCTAAACTTGGTTTTCAGGTTCATATTCTTGGAATTGATATGAGGCAATTTAGCCATTGAACACACAATTCCCCCCAAATTCTCAATGAGCGGTCTAAGCGATAGATCAATAAAAAAGCCCGGCAGTGGTGCCGGGCTTGACTATAGGGAGGCATTTCGCCTTATTTTCCTTTTTCTCCTATCGAGATCATCGCGCATCTGAAGCCGATGTTGTTTGTAGCAGAGTCTTGGTGCATAAATCTTCTGGTACCTGGAGCAAGCCAATAGGCGACGTCTTTCCAAGATCCGCCTTTGTAGACGCGTATCTCGTCAGTAAACATAGAAGTTTCATAGTTTTCCTCTTCGTCATAAACACCGTCTTTTCTCAATGGGTTGAGATCGTCGGCATCTTGGAAGGTAAGCGGGCGATAAATATCATACACCCACTCATTCATATTTCCAGCCATGTGGTAAAGTCCAAAATCGTTTGGAGCCATGTCATAGACGTTGGTTGGAAGAATATCGCCGTCATTTCGTTGATTGCCGGAGATTCCGCCGTAGTCACCACGTCCTCTTTTGAAGTTGGCCAAGAAATCCCCCTGCTTGCCTTTGCGCTTGACGTTATAAGGATTTCTAACGCCGCGTCCATCCCAAGGGTAAATCCGTCCATACTCCTGATTTTCGTCCAAGTATTGGGTACCGATCATGGCCTTGGCTGCGTATTCCCATTCCGCCTCATTTGGAAGCCGGAAATCAGCCATGGCCACGCCACGCTCGATCAGTTGGTTTTTAGTGAAAGTGGAATCGATTTCCCGCTCTTTTCTTACCAAATCCTGAACAAACTCAGTTCTCCATTTGGCATAGACATTCGCTTGTGTCCAAGAGACGCCAGCGACAGGATAGAAGTTAAAGCCCGGGAACCTGAAGTAGTAGGACTGATAGAGATCGTTGAAAGACATGGCACCGGACCAAACATCTTCAGAGGGCTCCAATTTCAAAAGTGAGTCTGCGCTCACTTTTTTCTTCATATCAAAAAGAAATTCACGGTAATCGTTATTGGTGATTTCCGTCTCATCCATGTAGAAATTTGCTAGAGAAACGGTTCTCTCCAAGTTATCGCGGAATGCCATTACATCTTCCTCTTGAGATCCCAAAACCGTTCTGCCGCCTTGGATAAACTTGAGGTTTGGTCCAGGAATCTGCTCTGCTTTCCTAGAAACAAAGAACTTCGTCGAGTCATTCTCCTCGAAGGAAAACTCCGCACCGGTGGTAGCACTTTTTTTCCCAGGATCGTTAGCTGTTCGGCGACCGTAGCCAGGCGTTTTGTTACAGGAGGACAAAACAGAGGCGGAGGCCAACAAAATCGCCGTCGCCCACATTCCCCAAGATTTGTTATTCAGACTCATATTGTAATGTTTTGGTCTATTTCAGAGTGCTAATATAGAAGCATTGGAATCGACTTCCAATGAATTTCAATTTTCCGGAATTCACAAAACACCCCCAAATCGGGCGTATCGCGTAAATTCAGCAAAACCGCATATCGAAAACGCAATTTTAATGCCAGTTAAATTTCCTTGAGTTTTCTACAAATTCATTTCCGACAGCACCTTTTGTGCCTTATATACGGTCGGAACACCCTCAATTGTAAGAATCAAACGATTCTTGTGTTCTTTTATTTTACATTCTTTGGGATGTACTTGTGCATATTTCATGATTTGCCCAAAGACCGCCGAGGAATAGAAGTCGTCGCGGTTGGAGGGCAAAAGATAGCACTTCATTTGTCTTCCCTTCAAGACAAGCTTCTCTATTCCAAGCTTTTCTGCAAGCCAACGTAAACGAACTGTCTCCATCAGGTCATTGACTGCTTTTGGGAGAGGACCAAACCGATCTTGAAGCATCTTGGAGAATTTCTCCAATTCCTCCTCGTTTTTGATGCCGTCTAGCTTGGAATAAAGCCCTAGACGCTCACTGATATTGCTGACATATTCTTCCGGAATCAGCAGCTCCAAGTCGGTTTCAATCGTACAGTCTTGCACCAGTACCTTTACCTTTTCGGCTAGGTCCGTCTCAAAAAGCGCCGCGAATTCGTTTTCCTTCAATTCCTGCACCGCTTCGTCTAGGATCTTGTGGTACATCTCAAAACCCAGATCCGTGATAAATCCGCTCTGCTCGGCTCCGAGCAAATTGCCCGCGCCGCGAATGTCCAAATCTTTCATGGCGACCTTAAAGCCATCCCCCAAGTCGGAAAATTCTTCGAGGGTCTGAAGCCGTTTCCTCGCTTCGGCCGTCAAGCCCGACATGGGGCTGGTCAGGAGATAGCAAAATGCCTTTTTGTTGCTTCTGCCCACACGGCCACGCATTTGGTGGAGATCACTGAGCCCAAACATGTGGGCTCGATTGATCAGGATGGTGTTGGCGTTTGGAATGTCCAAACCTGACTCAATGATGTTGGTGGACACCAGCACATCGTATTCATGGTTGATAAAATCGACCATGATTTTCTCCAGTTTTTTCCCATCCATCTGCCCATGTGCCCCCACGACTCGTGCATCGGGTACAAGCTTCATGATCAGGTTGGCGATGCTGTCTATTTCACCCACTCTATTGTGCACAAAAAATGCCTGGCCCCCACGCCGAAGCTCATATGAGATGGCGTCTCGGATCACTTCTTCCTGAAAGGTCTGTACCTCTGTAGTTACTGGCTGTCGGTTGGGTGGCGGAGTGGCGATCACCGAAAGATCCCTTGCGCCCATCAAGGAAAAATGGAGTGTCCTTGGAATCGGCGTGGCGGTCAAAGTCAGCACATCCACATTGACCCTAAGGTTTTTGAGCTGGTCTTTGACTTTTACCCCAAATTTCTGCTCCTCGTCTATGATCAGAAGACCCAAGTCCTTGAAAACAATATCCTTGTTGACGATTTTATGCGTCCCGACCAAAATGTCGATCTCTCCAGTTTTCACTTGGGCTACGATCTCCTTGATTTCTTTGGCTGAACGGAAACGGTTGATATAATCTACCTTCACCGGGAAGTTTTCTAGGCGTTCGCTGAAGGTCTGATAGTGCTGCATGGCCAAGATGGTCGTGGGAACCAAAACCGCCACTTGTTTTCGATCATTCACCGCCTTGAACGCAGCCCGGATCGCAACTTCAGTTTTCCCAAATCCCACATCTCCGCACACCAGCCGGTCCATGGGATAGGATTTTTCCATATCGCTTTTGACATCGCCGGTAGCTAAAGCCTGATCGGGTGTATCCTCATAGATGAAGGAGGACTCCAGCTCCACCTGAAGTACGGAATCTCTGGAAAAGGAAAACCCATGCGCATTTCTCCGCTTTGCGTAGAGGTTGATCAGATCCTTCGCGATGTCCTTGACCTGTTTTTTGACTCTGGACTTTTTGTTGTCCCACTCGGGGGAGCCGAGTTTGGACATGGAGGGAAGCTGCCCTTCCTGTCCGGAATATTTGGAGATCTTGTGCAGGGAGTGGATGTTGACATACAGCAGGTCGTCGTCCCGGAATACCAACCGGATGGCTTCCTGCATTTTGCCGTTGATGTCCACTTTTTCCAAGCCAGCGAAGCGCCCGACTCCGTAGTCGACATGGACGATGTAGTCACCCGGGTGGAGAGCCTTGAGCTCCTTGATGGTCAGGGCTTTCGATTTACTGGCCTTTGTCCGGCTTTTGTATCGGTGATACCGCTCAAAAAGCTGATGGTCGGTATAGCAAACCAATTTTGCCTGCTTGTCTACAAAACCTTCCCGTAATCCCAAAAGCATGCTCTGCACGTGCAGCGTGGGGTCCAGTTCCTGGAAAATGCCCAAAAGCCGGTCGATCTGCTTTTCGTTTTCGGCGGTGATCAGGTTGGTAAATCCCTGCTTTTCGTTGTCCGAGAGATTGGTGACGAGGAGGTCAAAGTTCTTGTTGAACGAAGGCTGAGGTTGGCTTTCCCAAGCTATTTTGTTGTCCGTCTTCAGGTAAAACTGCCTTCCAAACTCGATCGTGGAGAAACCCGCGACGACATCCGAAAAGTCCTTTCCACTGTCGAAGAGATCCGCCGGTTTCAAGAGGAGTTTTTCGGTGTGGCTTTGGGAGACGATTTGGGAAAATGCCTGCTCTGCCTTGTGGAAGGACTCAGTCATCACATCGAGAGTCAGCTGGTAGTCTTTGAGCCAAATCATGGCACCCTCTGGCAGAAAGCCCAAAAAAGACTGGCGCACCTCCTGGAGGAGCTTGGTCTGGACGTTTGGTATCAGAGAGATGAGCTCGACATTGGATATCGAGAGTTGGGTCTCCGGATCAAAAGTCCGGATGCTTTCGATTTCCTTTCCGAAAAGCTCCAGCCTATAGGGATGCTCGTTGCTGAAGGAGAACACATCCAAAATGCCGCCCCGGATCGCAAATTGCCCAGGCTCGTAGACAAAGTCAGTCCTCTCAAAATCGTAGCTGCTGAGAACTTCGGTGACAAATTCCATATCGACAGACTCGCCGACCCGAACGGTGAAGGTGTTGTCGACTAGGGAGCGTTTGTTGATCACTTTTTCATAAAGTGCCTCGGGATAGGTGATGACTATCCTAGATGTCCCTTTGGTTTCCAAAATCTGGTTGAGGATTTCGGCCCGGGTCAAGACGTTGGCGTTGTCCACCTCGTCATATTGGTAAGGACGCTTGAAGCTGCCCGGAAAGACTAGGTAGTCTTCGATTCCAAGGAGATTTTGCAGGTCCGAGTTCAGGTAGGCTGCTTCTTCCTTGTCTTGGGCGATGATCAGATGAAACCCGCCTTTTTTTTCAAAATATGAAGCGAAAAGCACCATGTCCAAACTCCCGGAAAGACCCCGGAGCTGTAGTCGGAATTTTTCCGTGGAAGCTAGCTGTAGGGCGAGCGTCTGAAAAATCGGGTCGGACTGATAAATGGTAAGAAGGGACTGACGATCCAAAAGCGGAATGGTTATTAGTAAAGAAGAAGCGCCAAATTTAGGTTTTTTTGACCTTTGTCAGGATCAATTTTGAGTAATTGGTGTTTTTCTGAACCATGCCCCGGCCAAAGTGTTTTTGAAATATGCATCAAACGAAGGAACCCAAAACTTGGCTTCAGCGCCTGGAAAGCCTGCATCCGTATGAAATGTTGCTTTTTTTGGGGATGTTGAGCAGCGGCCTGATTTTTCTGTTTTTGGTGGTGGCGTTTCTCTATACTGGTATTGGTCAGCTGGCTGGCGTGGGCCAACGAATGCCAGTGGCATTTCTGATTTCCACGTTCATGCTGATCATTTCTGGCTATACTGCATCCCAAATGCGGCTCCACTTTCAAAATGAAAATATTCCCAGACTGGAGGGCGCGCTTCGGAACACCTTTATACTCGGGGTGATATTTACTGTGTTGCAATTTGCGGGCTGGAAGGAGCTAAACGATATGGGAATCAGTCTTACAGGGCTTCCCAGTGGCAGCTTTCTGTTTGTCCTTTCGGGAATCCACTTGTTCCATTTGCTGGGGGCGCTGGTTTTTGCGCTGATTATGTTGCTCCAGCTCCGCAAAGCACAGGACGACGGGGTGCAGAAGCTAATTCTGATCACCAATCCTTTTGGGAAAATGCGTATCCGCCTATTTACCGTCTATTGGCACTTTATGGATGTAGTCTGGCTTGTGTTGTTTTTGCTTTTTGTCCTCAGCTTCTGATGAAACTAGTGATTGAGACTCCCGTAGAGTTGGGATACCTGGACGTGAAGGCAGGCTTTGACCAGACACTTTTCAAGAAACTCAGCCCTCCCTTCCCTCCGGTGAAGGTGCTGCGCTTCGACGGGTCGGAAAAAGGCGATTTGGTTACATTGGAACTGGATTTTTTCTTTTTCAAACAAAAGTGGACCAGCGAGATCGTTGAGTCTAGTACTACGGATCTTGAATTTCGCTTTGTTGATCTGGGGAAAGAGTTGCCTTTCTTTCTGAAAAAATGGAAACATCGACATCGGGTGATTTCCTCGGGAATCGGGTCTATCATCCGCGACGAAATCGACTTTGAAGGCCCTTTTGGCTTGATGAGTTTTATGCTCTACCCCATCTTGTGGATGCAGTTTGCCTATAGAAAGCCTGTTTATCGTAGGATTTTCAAAAAATCTGCTGGCCAATGAGGCTTTCGCAGTTTTCGATCTGACAATCTCCGTAGAGTACGAGGGAATGGCTGGTAATTGCTGACTGGAAATTTTTTCCCATGGCTTCCTTGATCTCATTGATCTTGGGATCCGAGAATTCACGGATTTTGCGGCATTGGTTGCAGACGTGGTGATCGTGGTGCTTGTAGGTGAGTGCCTGTTCGTAGAGCGCCACTTTGTCCTTAAACTGGTGCTTTACGGCCAATCCACTCTCCACGAGGAGGTCAAGAGTGTTGTAGATAGTGGCCCGGCTGATGGTGTAGCCTTTGTTTCGCATTTTCAGAAAAAGTCCCTCGACGTCGATGTGCTCATCTTCCGGCAGGATGTAAAGCTCGTCGATGACGGAAAACCGCTCAGGGGTCTTCCTGCTTCCTTGCTTGACAAGAAAATTTTCAAAAATCTTTTTCGCTTTTTCTATCAGGGCCGAGTCTGCCATGTGTTTCACATGATTAAAAAATAAAGATGATGTATTCCGCTTTTTTTGGCAAACGGCGAACGATCCGCGGGGTTAATTTGGGTTTAATCTAAATTATATCTCAGATTACCGACCTTGTATCATAACCATTTGATACAGATTTTGGGTTAAAGGAAGGAAATGCTTAAATAAATCTGTTTAACTTTTATAAAAGAGATCGACCCAGTTCAGATGTTTGGTAAAAAGGTTCTGCTCCTTTTATTTCCGTGTTTTCTCGCAGTTGCCTGTTGTTGGGCACAAGTGCCAGGCTTTTTTATGGAAGAGGATGTGAGGAAAGTAAGGCTGCCTTTCTACTCCTCCAACAGCCTGATTATTTTGCCAGTGTCGATCAATGGTTCGGAAGCGATCAATTTCCTGGTAGATACCGGAGTCCGGTCCAACATTCTGTTTAGCAAAACGCTTGGAGACGCACTGGGCTTGGAGTACACCCGCAGGCTAAGCATCGCCGGCGCGGACGGATCCACGGTGATCATGGCCCAGGTTTCGCCCGTCAATACTCTGGATATGGGGCCGATCACTGGAAAATTGCAGAGTTTGCTGGTGTTGGAAGAGGACTTTTTCGAACTGGAATCGGTGATCGGAGTGCCAGTCTATGGCATTATTGGCTACGAATTTTTCAAGTTCAATCCGGTGAAGATCAATTATGATGGGGGCTATCTGGAGTTCTACCGGGAAGGGGCTTTGAAGTGGAAGCCGCCTTTGTACCGGAAGTTTGACCTCATGATCGATGACAACAAGGCCTATATCAACGCCAAAATCGACCAGAAAAACGGACCCAAGCTAGATGCCAAACTGTTGATTGACACGGGGGCAAACCACGGCCTCCTCCTCAACCAAGAGACGACAGACGAAATCAAGATGCCGATGGTGTTCATAGAATCCCAGCTGGGCCAGTCCTTAGGCGGGGTATTGTACGGGTTTATTGGGAGGGTCAATTCGCTGAATCTTAACGGGATGATTATGAAGGAGGTGCTTACTTCCTACCCCGACAAGAATACTTTTAGTGATCTGATCGTCGCCACGGGCAGGCACGGCAGCTTGGGGTCGGAAGTTTTGGGAAGGACTCGGCTCATTTTGGACTACCCCCGGAAACGTGCGATGATCCGGAAGGGGGACAATTTCTATGCGCCCTTTGAATTTGACATGAGCGGATTGATTCTCAAGAAAGTCCCGATAGACGAAAATAGGTTTTACGTCAGTGAAGTCCGGGAAGGCTCGCCAGCCTATCGAACGGGTATTCTGCCCTTTGACGAGATTCTTTCGATCAATAGGGTTCCTACGTTTCTATGGGAGCTCTCCGAGATTTTTAAGCTGCTCCGCTCGGAAGAGGGACGGGAAATCGAATTGGAAATGAGGCGCTATATCGGCGACGACCTCACCAAATTCTCTGACTACAAAGTGAGCATCTATTTGAAAAAGCAGATTTGATTGGCGCTGGAAATACGCCCGTTATCCATCGCTGCATTAGAGGCCTGTACAGTCAGGAGGTGGCCTAGATAGACGATTCCTTTTTCATAATTGGGCCAGCAAGTGAATATTTGGATAACTTTGATCTGGGATTCGAACAGAAGCTGTGGAAATCCGTGTAACAAGTCGTTTTTAAACACAACCAACACACTATGAAAAAATTTCTCATTCCTGTTGCCATCGTGGCTGTATTGGGTATCTACCTTTATACCAAAGCCGTGGGCAGCTACAACCAGTTTGTCCAAATGGAAGAACAGGTAAACGGACAATGGGCAGAAGTGGAGACCCAGTATCAACGCCGCGCGGACTTGATCCCAAACCTGGTCAATACCGTCAAAGGTTATGCTGAATTTGAGCAGGAAACACTTACCGGCGTGGTAGAGGCTCGTGCCAAAGCTACTTCCATGACCATCGACCCGACCAATCTGACTCCCGAAAACCTCCAGCAGTTTCAGCAGGCGCAGGACCAGCTCTCCGGAGCTTTGAGCCGATTGCTCGTGACTGTAGAAAAATATCCCGACTTGAAGGCCAACCAGAATTTTCTCGAACTTCAGGCCCAGCTCGAAGGCACCGAAAACCGAATCGCAGTGGCCCGAAGAAACTTCAATGAGTCCGTGGTATCCTACAACTCCAACATCCGAACCTTTCCCAACAATATCTTTGCGGGTTGGTACGGCTTCGAAGCCAAAGGCACCTTCCAGGCTTCCGAAGGAGCTGAGAATGCCCCAACCGTACAGTTTTAACCATGGCTGAGAAATTATTTTCTCCGGAACAAAAGGCCCAGATCACCGCTGCAATCCAGACGGCGGAGACCCGGACGTCCGGAGAGATTCAGGTTCATATCGAAAACCACTGCAGAGGCGACGTACTCGATCGCGCTGCGGAGGTTTTCGAAACCCTGAAGATGTACCAGACCAAGGACCGCAACGGCGTCTTGGTCTATCTGGCGGTCTTGGACCACAAGTTTGCCATACTCGGTGACAAGGGTATCAATTCCGTGGTCCCCAAGGATTTTTGGGAAAGCACCAAAGAGCTGATGCTCTCCCACTTCCGCAATGGACAATTCACCCAAGGCCTCATCGAAGGCATTCACCTTGCCGGCGAGCAACTGTCGGCACATTTTCCCTATGACAATACTGGGGATACAAACGAACTTTCGGATGAGATATCTTTCGGCTAAAAAGCCCCTTTTCCTGCTTTGGTTTGTTCTTTTGATCGGGCAAGTCCATTCCCAGGATTTTCCCCCGGTTCCCAATCCTCGCCGCTTGGTGACTGACTTCACTGGGACGCTTTCGGCGGACGAAGTGGCCAAGCTGGAGCAGAAGTTAGTGGCTTATAATGACAGTACTTCCACCCAAGTCGCCATCGTGATGATGCGGTCCACCGGTGACTACGAGATTGCGGACTATTCCCAGCGCCTAGCCCAGGCTTGGGGAATAGGAGGTGCTGCGAATGACAACGGCATCTTGATCCTTGCAGCAATGGAGGATCGGAATGTGTTCATCGCAACAGGATACGGGATGGAGGGCGCGGTGCCTGACGCGCTTGCCAAGCGTATCGTCACCAACCTGATTATCCCAAACTTCAAGATGGAGGCCTATTACCAGGGCTTGGATCAGGCTACGGACATGATCTTCAAGCTGGCCTCGGGAGAGTACAAGGCAGAGGATGTAGAATCAGACGGTAACCACGGAGGAGCCATCTTCTTTATCCTGTTCTTTATCGTTCTGTTTGTGATCATTCCTTTGATCAAAAATAGAAAAGACAACGACAACCACATGGGTGGTCGGGGTGGAGGAATCGACCTCTGGACGACCATCATGCTCGCCAATATGCTAAAAGGCGGCGGCGGGAAATTCGGGGACTTCTCCTCTGGACGCGGTTCATTTGGCGGGGGAGGCTTCGGTGGAGGCGGGGGATTTGGCGGTTTCGGCGGCGGTGGTTTCGGCGGTGGCGGAGCTGGCGGAAGCTGGTAAACTCCTTCAAAACAGGACTTGCTCTCATCCTATCGGTTTGACAAAAGGCAAAAAATCAGAACATTACCCCATAAAAAAAAGAGGCTGTCTCATAATTAGTATCAAAAGTTAGAGACAGTTGATTTTACGC
>CAZTJM010000150.1:0-11500 GCA_964613865.1 uncultured Limnohabitans sp.
CTCTGCTCCGTAGGCCCAACCCTTTCCGGCGAGCAGCTCTGTTTCTACTTGGTCGGTAAAAAGCACCTGGGCGCCATTGCGGAGATCGATCACGTTGTCCAGATCCTTGTAATATCCTTCGACAGAAAACTCCCAGCGGTTTTGGTCAAAGTTGTGAAATAGGCCGAGCGAAACCTGATCGCTTCGAACTGGTTCGACATACCGTCCAGAGAGCACCCATCGGTCAATCGGCAAACCGGCAGAGCTGTTTGATGCGATCTGTATATACTGGAAATTGCGATTGTAGGCCGTCTTGATAGAAAACCTTTCATTGATCAGAAAACGAAAGGCCAGCCTGGGTTCCAGTCCTTTGTAAAACTGCATGTTTTCCAATGTGCCGTAGGAAAGAGAGTCTGTAATGTCGATCTCAGGTCCCGGCTTTCCTCCTTCGTAGAGGTAGTCCACCCCTTTCCCCACTTGGTTGAATAGACCCCATCTCAAACCGGCCTCAACGCTGAGTTTTGGTGAGATTTCTTGCTCGACACTTGCAAAAAGGTTGTTCAACAGACCATTTTTCGGATTGGTCGCGATAGGCTGTATCGCACTCTCGGGGGAGGGCTCCAAGTCTATAGGAGCAAAGTGATAATATTGGCTATGGACACCCCATTTCACCTGCGTCCCAGAGCCAGGCAAAAGTGTCCACAGTGCTTTTAGCCCGGATTCCGAAAGCTTGTTGCTCCATTCGAAGCCATTCTCCGGGTCGTCAAATTCTACTGTATAGCTGTAGCGGGAATGGTATCCCTGCAAGTCAAAAAAGAACTTTTCAGAATTCACACGACTCCAGTTCACCGAACTCACCCAGTTAGTCCAGCCCAAACCGAACTCTTCATCCAGGCCCAGAAAATCACTTCCCTCGTAGCTCGATAGAGAGATCTTGTCACGATCATTGAGTACAAAAGCGACTTTGCCGCTGAGGTCGTGGAAGTTCAACTTGTTGTTTTTGATGTTT
Organism: uncultured Limnohabitans sp.; assembly: GCA_964613865.1. Classification (GTDB taxonomy): domain Bacteria; phylum Bacteroidota; class Bacteroidia; order Cytophagales; family Cyclobacteriaceae; genus Algoriphagus. Next base: position 989 of record CAZTJM010000150.1, read on the forward strand.
TCGTCAGATGAAAGCTTGAGAAAAAGATCCGCATAGGTTCTTCTTCCGCTCACGATGAAGGTGGAATTTTTCCCAAAAAGCGGACCGTCCAAGGTCAGTCTGGAGGAAATACTTCCGATCCCGCCTTCGCCGCGGATCTTCACATTGTTCCCCTCCCTCAGCGAAACGTCGATAAGGGAGGCAGCGCGCCCGCCAAAAGACGCCGGCATGTTCCCCTTGTAGAGATCTACACTCTTCAGCCCATCCGGATTGAAGACGGAGAAAATTCCAAAAAAATGGGAAGGATTGTAGACGGGAGCGCCATCTAATTGCACAAGATTTTGATCTGCCGAACCGCCCCTTACAAAAATCCCCGTTGTCCCTTCCCCCGCCGACTTGACACCGGGCAGCAACTGCAAGCTTCTCAGCAGGTCCACTTCTCCAAAGAGCGCAGGGATATTTTTAATTGTCTCGATCGGCACAGTCGCCTTGCCCATCTCCATATTTTTTACTTGCTCATCAGGACGGCGCTCCTGAATAATGATTTCATCCAGCGACATTTCCTCTGGCTTGAGGAAAAAGCGGATGGGCTTATCAGCCTCCTTTTCGTTGATGATCCGTATGGATTGTTCATATCCTACATAGGAAATCACAAGACGAAATGGCAATTCGGATACTGCCAGCTGGAATTTTCCATTGATATCAGACACCACTCCCGAACTGCTTTTTCCTTCCCAATAGACATTGGCTCCCACCAAAGGCTCCGAGTTGGAAACATCGAGCACTTCCCCCACGATCGATCTCTGCTGCTGCGAAAAGGCTTGAAAACCAAAGCTTGCCAAAAAAAACAGGGTCAGAACTCTAAAAAAAGGCATGAAGTAAACTTTTGGAAGGAATACGCTTGACCAACGGCCACCAGAAATTAATGTTTGTTAATTCTGCCAAAAGTTTCCCCAGCATCAGATCTCTCCCCGAAACCCGGCTTTCAAAGTTAGGTTATTTTCCTAATTTCAGGCCATGATTTGGGCTTACCCTGACCTTAGACTTACCCTTTTGCTCACGGGCGTCTTCGTCCTGCTTTACCTCCTTTACCTGACTAGATTCTGGGCAATCAATCGCCGGCTGAAGGTCGAGAAGCAGCGGCTGTTTACGAAGCTGATCATTCGCTCCGCTTATTTTGTCCTGTTTTTGATCGCATTTGCCGGACCATCTATCGGTAATTCTTTCAAGGAGGTCAAGGAAGAAGGCAAGGACATTTTCATCGCAGTGGATCTTTCCCAATCCATGAATGCGACCGATATCGGTCCCAGCCGCCTCCAGCGCATCAAGTTTGAGCTGAAAAACCTCATCAAGAGCTTTCCCTCCGACCGAATCGGACTGATCATCTTCAGCTCGGAGGCATTTATGCAGTGTCCGCTGACCTTTGACCAAGCCGTCATCCAGCTGTATATCGATGGATTAAACACAGGATTGGTGCCCAATGCCGGCACTGACCTCACCGCACCGCTCAAGATGGCCATGGATCGGTTTATGAAAGATGAAAGCCAGGAAGTGAAAGCGAAATCAGTGATTTTAATCTCGGACGGCGAAAACTTTGGGGACGACTTGGACAACACCGTTTCCGAACTTGCAGAAAACAACATCAAAGTCTTTTCTCTCGGCATAGGAACGGAAAAAGGAAGCCAGATCCCTCGGGGAAATGGCGTCGTCATCGATCCGGCAACAGGGGAGCCGGCGATTTCGAAACTTGAGTCCCAGTCGCTCCGCATGGCTTCATCGGAGACATCCGGGGAGTATTTCGAGATTTCAGAGGAAGCACAGCAGATTGGAGATCTTGTATCGGCCCTGGACCGACTGGAAGGCGGAGTTGCCAATACCCGCATGGTCGAATCCAGCTCCAACAAGTACTTCTACTTCCTGCTGGCAGCTTTGGGACTGGCGCTTTTGGATATGATCTTGCCCATCAAAACGATTAAAATCTGATGAACTCGAGCAAACTGATCATCGCTGCCCTACTCATTATCCCGAGTTCCTGGACCCGAGTGACTCGCCTGAACAATGCCATCACCACGGCGGAAGAGAGCTATTCCACAGCGAACTACGAGAAATCCGTCGCCGACCACTTGGTCTTGGTCAATGAGTTTGAATACAGTTCCCCCGCCTTGAGTTTTGATCTCGGCTTGAGCCATCAATTTTCTGAAAAACCGGACGAGGCCCTCACCCACTACGACCAAGCTACGCAAAGCCCGAATAAGATGCTGGCCTCCTTTGCCTTCAACCAGAGCGGGGTAATCACGGGAAACAAAAAAGAGTACGAGGCGGCGCTTAGCAAATTCCAATCTGCGCTGATCAAAGATCCCACCAACGAGACGGCCAGATATAACTACGAGCTACTTGCCCGCTGGATGCAGCGCGATGAGGAACGCAAAAACCAAGAACAGAATAAGCCGGAACCATCGGATTTTGCCAAACGCAAAAAAGCCGAGGCAGACCGCTTGGTGGAACAATTCCTCTTCGGCGATGCGTTACAGGTAATGCAAGATGCCATGGCGCAGGACTCAACTGTGGCGGCATATCAAGACTTTATAAGTACACTTCAGGAGGTAGTGGAGATCGATGAAAACTAAACTAGCATTCTTTATTGTGGGTTTTCTTTTCTTTTTTGCTGAGAAAAGTATGGCCCAAACCGCAGGCGATTACTTCAACCGAGCGGCTCGCTCTTACGTCAAAACCGAAAAGGAAAACGCCCTTAAAGAAGTTAACGATGGCCTGGGCAAATATCCAAACGACGCCAAACTCCAGGCTTTGAAAGAGAAGCTGGAAAAGGAACAGGAAGACGAGCAGCAACAAAACCAGCAGGATCAGCAACAGCAAAACCAGCAGAACCAAAGTCAGGATAGCCAAGGCGAAGAGGGTGAAAGCGACTCCCAGCAAAAAGACGGTGAACAAACAGAGGAAGACAAAGCCAAAGAAGGGCAAGAAGGTGAAAACCCATCCCAACAAAGTGAGGAAGCCGGCGAAAACGCAAACGACCAAATGGACGCCAATCTGGCAGACCGAGCCAAAAAACTTGAGGAAATGCGAGAAAAGCTAAAAGGAATGAACCTCACACCAGAACAAGCCGCGCAGATTCTCGAGTCCCTGAACGCCGCCGAGCTCCGCTATATCCAAGACAACAAGAAGAAGCCTACCCAAAGACCCAAGCGAGGACTGCCTGATTGGTAGGAAAGTTGGATGTAGGGAAGTAGGATGTCCGGTTTGGTCACCCTGTGCGAAGTATTGATAATCTTCAGCTAAGGCGCTCTATAAGTGGGAAAAAGTCAGAGGTAAGAAGTTACGTTGCCCTAGCAAACAAACCCTGCTGAATTTTTATCGCTATCTTGAAAGCGTTCAACAATCACAAAATCATCGGATCACAATCAATTTCTAATATCGAACACTGAAAACCGATTAAAGAAACCCCCGACATCGGACATCCCACAATTTTCAAAACCCAAATATCCATGAACAAAGAAGTCTATATCGTCTCAGCAGTACGGACTCCCATCGGGAGTTTTGGAGGAAAACTAGCAGGACTGAGCGCAATCGAACTCGGAAGCATAGCCATAAAGGGCGCACTTGCCAAGTCTGGAGTATCTCCCGAAGCGGTAAACGAGGTGTTCATGGGCAATGTCATCTCAGCCAATCTAGGTCAGGCACCCGCCAGACAGGCATCAATAAGCGCCGGAATCGGCTATCAGGTTCCCTGCACCACCATCAACAAGGTATGCGCCTCCGGAATGAAGGCTGTGATGCTCGCCGCCCAATCCGTCATGCTCGGCATCAATGACCTGGTCGTGGCAGGCGGGATGGAAAGCATGTCCAATGTCCCCTACTACATTCCAAAGGCGCGTTTTGGCTACAAATACGGAAATGCAGAGCTGACCGATGGTCTGGTAAAGGATGGACTTTTTGAAGTCTATTATAAGTTCCCGATGGGCAACTGTGCCGAGAATACCGCCAAAGAGCTAAATATCAGCCGCGAGGAACAGGATGCCTATGCTATCCAGTCCTACAAGAGATCCGCCGAAGCTTGGGAAAAGGGAATGTTCAAAGACGAAATCGTCCCGGTGGAGATGATTGGAAGAAAGGGCGAAACCATCCTAATCGAAGAAGACGAAGAATTCAGAAACGTCGTCTTTGAAAAGATACCATCGCTCAAACCCGTCTTCGACAAAAATGGCACAGTCACCGCTGCCAATGCCTCTACGATGAATGACGGCGCTTCCGCACTGGTCTTGGTAAGTAAGGAAAAGGCTGAGGAATTGGGCCTCGAACCCGTGGCGAAAATACGGGGATTTGCGGACGCAGCGACCGACCCGCTGTGGTTTACCACCGCTCCAGCCCTAGCCATTCCAAAAGCTCTGAAACACGCAGGAGTAGCTTCAGACGAGGTCTCCTATTACGAAATTAATGAGGCTTTCGCTGCAGTTGCCCTCGCCAACCAGCGCGAACTAAGCTTGGACAATGATCGCCTCAACATATTCGGCGGAGCCGTCGCGCTTGGCCACCCCCTGGGAGCTTCCGGTGCACGGATCATCACCACGCTCAACTCGGTCCTTCACCAAAAATCCGGAGACATCGGCGTGGCCGGCATCTGCAATGGCGGAGGCGGTGCGTCGGCTATAGTGATTGAGAAGTTGTAAAAATCAGAAAGCTGAAATCAGAAAGCTGAAATTGGGCTACACAATCGTTTCAACCTTCCCCCTAGATTAAAGATTTGGCAAAATGCTGCGACTGCCTACTGCTCACTACCTACAGGCTTCGGAAACCCACTTGTAAATTCCATCTCCAGCTTTTCTTTCCCACCCATCACAAGCATAGCTTCAACTCCGGGGATACTTTCGGCTAAGGCTTTGGCTCTCTCCGGACCCATGCCCATAAATGCCGTAGCCAAGGCATCAGCCTGCGTGGCTGACGGGGCGAGTACCGAAACGGAGACCATGCTGTGACTTACAGGATAGCCAGTTTTCGGGTCTATGATGTGAGGTCTTCTGTTTCCAGCTTCGTCAACGTAAAATTTGCGATAGTTACCCGAGCTACTGATTGATCGGTTGTCCAGCTCTACTTTGGTCAGCATGGAGCTCGTCACGCCCAGCTCAGCCTGTACGGGGTCTTCGATCCCTATGGTCCACCGGGTATTTCGCGAATTGAGCCCTTTAGCCTTCATTTCTCCGCCGATTTCGACCATATAGTTAGCGATGCCGTTTTTCTCCACCACGGTGACCAATTCGTCAATGGCATAGCCCTCACCAAGTCCCGTGATATCCAGCATGACACCCGGCTTGGCGGCGAAATAGCCCGAATCGGTCACTTGAATCATTTGGTTAAAACCAATCAAACCCAATTGTTCATACACGCTAGCCGAGTCCATTTCCTCCCTTTTCTCAAAAGAAAAACCCCAGGATTTGATCAGCGGAAAAAGAGTCGGCTCAAAAAAACCTTCCGAAATACGATTGTACTTTGCCGCCGAATCCATCATTTCCCTGAAAGTGGCGGAGGCATTAAGCAACTTCCCCTCGCGATTGAAGGCTGAAACCTCCGACTCCTGTATATAGGAATTGGAAGCTGCGTTGATCGCGGCAAACACCGAGTCAAACTCTGGCTGTAGGTCTTTGCCTAGGTTCTCGACCTGGATACGGTAGTAGGTTCCGAAAATTTCACCCTCGTAGGTTTTGTAAATTCTTTCCTTTTCGGCGCAGGAAGTCAAGGCCATCAAAATAGTCAGCAGGCAAATCAAGGGAAGTCTCATAATTTAGGAAGTGGGCAAAGGCGGCAAGACCGACTTCTGGCAAAACTGGAAATTTTGTCCAAAAGTAGTCAAATTGAAACCCTTCCGCGTAAATTTCCGGAAAGTATCAACTACGAAGCGAAGGCAAACCTTTACCCGACTTCAGTTTCCGCAAGCGAATGACACGATTTTCTGCAAAATATTTCCTCTCAGTCTTGGTTGTTTTCCTGTCATTTGGAAAAATAGCCTTAGGTCAGGATACCATCCGAACCTACTATGATGAGGATTCACTCCACATCAAAGAGATTTTGACCAAGATCAACGGGAGGGCCGAGGGAGAAGTCCGCCTCTTCGACCCCACCGGCAAGCTGATCCTGATCGGAAATCTTAAAAACGACCAGAAAAACGGCAATTTCTACGATTTGGATCCTGACACGGGCGACACGCTCCGAATCGTGCCATTTAGAGACAACCTTCGTGAAGGCAAAGCGCTGAGCTTTTTTCCCAGCGGTGTGGTAAGCCAGGAATCCTTTTTTGTCAACAACCAGCTGGAGGGAAAAATCACCTCCTACTACGAGGATGGTTCTATCCGCGACCAGACTAACTTCAAAAACAACAAACCGGAGGGATTGTCTGAGGCCTTCTACGAAAATGGAGAGCCAAAAACAAAAATTACATTTTCTGCCGGCCAATACAACGGACCCTATGAAGAGTATGATGAAAATGGGCAGTTGATCTTCAGCGCCTTTTACACTAGGGGAGTGGTAGATGGGTTGGAAACCCAGTATTTCCCCGACGGGTCGGTCAAAGCGAAAAGGGAATTTCGCAACGGCGAACTCCATGGTGCCTACGAACTCAACTATCCAGACGGGAGCCCTGAGCGACGGGGGACATACAAGAATGGCCTGCCAGAGGGAAAAATAACCGAATTCTATGCAGATGGCACGGTAAGGATGAAGGCCAATTACCGAAAAGGCCTCCCAAATGGCCCCATCACCTACTTCCATCCCAACGGAAAGACTAGACAGCGCACTTCCTACAACGAACGGGGCCAAAAAATCCTCGAGGAAAACTTCCACTCCAACGAAAACCCAGCGAGTACCGTCCGATTTGTCAACGAACTTGAAGAGGGTGAAGTAAAAATCTACGACGAGGATGGCAATTTGCTGGAAACCAAGAATTATACCAAAGGAAGACTGAACGGATTACGGGAATTTTACAACAAGTCCGGCGAGGTCATCGCCACCGAATTTTGGGAAAACGGAAATAAAATCGATAAATAAAACCCAAGTCTAAGGCAGTGGAAATACCTTTTTCTATTTTTGCCGAAACAATTTTCAAATGAGCAAGGCCATCAAGGAGACCCACTTCAATTTCCCTGGACAGGTGGGTTTTTACAAAGGAAAAGTACGAGACGTCTATATGTTTGACCAAGAATTGGTCGTGGTCGCATCCGACAGAATCTCGGCTTTTGACGTAGTCCTCCCCCGTCCGATTCCCTTCAAGGGCCAAGTGCTCAACCAAATTGCGGCAGGCTTTCTCAAGGCCACCTCTGACATCGTCCCCAACTGGGTGACGGCGACACCTGATCCAAGCGTCACGATTGGTAAGCGCTGCGAGCCTTTCAAAGTAGAAATGGTCATCCGAGGTTACCTTGCCGGTCATGCGGCCCGCGAGTACAAAGCCGGTAAACGGACACTTTGCGGTGTAGCTTTGCCTGAAGGGCTGAAGGAAAACGACAAGCTTCCTGAGCCAATCATTACTCCCACTACGAAGGCATCCGAAGGACATGATGAGGACATATCCAGAGCCGAAATTCTCGCAAAGGGAATCGTAAGCGAAGCTGACTACACCGTTTTGGAAAAATATACCCGAGCGCTCTTCCAAAGAGGCCAGGAAATGGCAAAAGAAAAAGGCCTTATCTTGGTGGACACGAAATATGAGTTCGGCAAGTTTGGTGACGAAATCCTCCTGATCGACGAGATCCACACACCGGATTCCTCCAGGTACTTCTACGCTGATGGATATGAGGAAAACCAAAAACAGGGGCTCCCGCAAAAACAGCTCTCCAAGGAATTCGTCCGTCAGTGGCTGATTTCTAACGGTTTTCAGGGAAAAGATGGCCAAACAATACCTGAAATGACTGACGAAATTGTAGAAAGCATCTCGGATCGCTATATTGAGCTCTTCGAAAAAATCACCGGGGAAAACTTCGTCAAAGCCGAAACCGAAAACATCGAAAACAGAATAGAACAAGCGATCCTCGCTCACTTGGATCGCTAAACCCAACTAAATATCATGAAATCGAGCTAGGCTCAAGCCTTAATTCAATTTGACTAACAACCCAGCGAGATTCCATGTGCCATCAAAAACAATCATAAACACATGAAATACACCATCGATAAAAAAGAGCAATATGTAGTCTTTGCTCCATTGGAAGAAAAGATAGATTCCCTACTTGCTCCCAAACTGAAATCAGAGCTACTGACCATCCATGCAGAAGGCTACAATAACATTGTGCTGGATCTCAGTCAAGTAAAGTATGTGGACTCCAGCGGCTTGAGCGCCCTGTTGGTCGGCGATCGTGAATTTGGCCGAAACGGAGGTATATTCATCATCTCCGGAGTGCAGGACCATGTCATGAAGCTACTGAAGATCTCCATGTTGGACAAAAAGCTGAACCTGGTGAGTACACTGGAAGAAGCCGGAGAAGCGATCTTCATGCACGAGATCGAGGGAGGCGAAGACGAAGAAGTGGTTTGATTCCCGATTTCCAGATCACGATTTTAGGAAATACCTCCTCCATCCCTGTACATGGACGAAATCACACTGCCCAAGTCGTAAGATTTGGGCAGACGTGTTTATTGCTGGACTGCGGAGAAGGTACCCAGATCCAAATGCGCAAATTCAGGGTCAAATCCTCCAGTATTTCCTACATTTTCATTTCCCATCTCCACGGAGATCATTATTTGGGTTTGATGGGCATACTGTCTAGCTACAACCTCTCAAAAAGAACCAAGCCACTGACGATCTATGGACCGAGGGGATTGGATGAGATTATTACTACGCAGTTTAAGTGGAGTAACACCCGACTTACGTACCCGCTAAGTTTTGTGGAAACCAAAGCAGACGGAATCAACCTCCTGCTGGACCATCCACAGTTCAGCGTCCACAGCTTTCCCCTTACCCACCGACTTCCGACCACCGGTTTTTTGATCCGGGAAAAGGAAGGACTAAGAAGCCTGATCAAAGAAAAACTCCAGGAACGAAAAATCCCCTTGGCGGCGATCCAAAGCCTAAGGCATGGTAAAGATTTCCTCGACACCAGTGGCGCTGTTTACCGGATGGAAGAGTACACCCGACCGCTACCCCCGCTCAGAAGCTATGCTTTCTGCTCGGATACGCGCTACGAACCGCGACTCGCACAATACCTTGACCAGCCTACTCTTCTTTATCATGAGTCCACGTTTATGGAGGACGAAGTTGCCAGAGCTGCGCTCACCTTTCACAGCACGGCAAGGCAGGCTGCCGAATTGGCCAAATTAATCAAGGCAAAATCACTTATCTTAGGTCACTTTTCCTCAAGATATGTTGATTTGCAAGCCATGCTTTGGGAAGCTAGGGCTGTTTTTGCCAATTCTGAGTTGAGCGAGGAAGGTGCAACCTACACAATCTTACCGCCAAATGAATGAAGTCCAACAGAGCCGCAAGACCAACCTCTTCGTCCTCCTAAGCGCAATTTTCCTCACCAATGCCATTCTCGCCGAAATCATCGGCGTCAAGATTTTCTCAGCCGAAAAAACCCTGGGATTCGATCCGGTGAACTGGACTTTTTTCGGCGAATATGTACTGGACTTTAACCTAACCGCCGGCGTGGTGATCTGGCCGGTAGTCTTCATCACGACCGATATCATCAATGAATATTTTGGCAAAAAAGGAGTCCGCAAAATCAGCTTTATTACGGCGGGACTGATTGCCTATGTCTTTTTGGTGATCAGCGTAGTCACAGTCTTAGTGCCCGCAGACTTCTGGATTGAGGTGAATGGCCAGACTCCATCGGGCCAAAGTTTTGACATCGACTATGCCTTCAACACAATTTTCAGGCAGGGATTGGGGATCATTATCGGTTCCCTCACAGCCTTCCTGCTGGGTCAGCTGGTGGATGTGTTTGTCTTCCAAAAACTCCGTGCCGTGACAGGACATCGGATGATTTGGCTACGGGCAACCGGCTCTACCTTGGTTTCCCAATTCATCGATTCCTTTGTCGTCTTGGGCATAGCCTTCTATGTTTTTGGCAACTGGAGCTTGAGCCAGATCATCGCGGTAGGCATCATCAACTATATTTACAAATTCACCATAGCCGTCCTCCTCACCCCCTTGCTTTACCTTGGACACGGACTGATCGATCGGTATTTGGGAAGGGAGCTTTCTGAGGAAATGGTGAAAGATGCCAGCGAGGATCGGTCATTTTTTTAGCGCCTCCAAAGGAATTGGACATTCCATGCCATTCAAATTCAGACCCTCGAACAACAAGATCTCCTTTCACAAACTTTTTTTTTCTCCGACGCTCTCCAAGTAATCTTTCTTATTTCAGGCACGCAATCGATATAAACCAAATTAATTTCGTTTTAACCGCTTGATTTATATCGAATATTCTAAAAACTTTTAGAGCAGGTTTGGATTTCAAAATTATTAACCCTTCTTTTGCATCGTCAATTTTGACACAGCTATTTTTCGTGCCGTGAATCCTTACTGTCGCTTGT
>CAZTJM010000151.1:0-11434 GCA_964613865.1 uncultured Limnohabitans sp.
ACGTAATTTATTTACGTAAAAAAATGAAAAACCCATCTCAATCGATTGAGATGGGTTTGTTTTGAAACTTGTTGTACGTAGTTTTTACTTAGATGAGGTTCAGCTCCTTCGATTTTTGGGTGAGCTCGATCAGGTTCTTGACATTCAGTTTCTTCATCAGGTTAAACCGATGTACCTCGGCTGTGCGTCGGCTGATTTTCAGGGACTCGGCGACGTCGTTGTTGCCTTTGCCGTCCAGGATGAGCTCCAGTATTTGTTTTTCCCTGTTGGTGAGCTGGGAGATCTCCTCGGACTCGGCCAAGGGTTTGGGGCTCGGCTTGGACTTTCCCTTCACGAAATTGTCGATGATGATCTGGGAGATGTCACCTGAAAAATATTTTCCTCCAGCTGCGATAGAGTGGAGGGCTTTGAGAAATTCGGCTTTACTGCTTCCCTTGAGCAGATATCCGTCAGCACCGGCTTCTATGGACTCGACCACGTATTCCTCGGAGTCGTGCATGGACAGCACGAGTTTTTTGATGTCTGGGAAATCTTTAGTCAGGTGCTTGACCACTTCTAGGCCGTTCATCTGCGGCATCCGTATGTCCACGATCAGGAGGTCTGGCTTTTCTCGGGCAATGACCTTGAGGGCTTCCTTTCCGTCCGAGGCTTCCGCGATGACCTTGAAATCGGTTTCGTTTTCCAAGAGGGACTTGATGCCGTCACGGACGAGCTCGTGGTCATCCGCCAGTACGATTCGGGTAGGGTTCATTTGGATCTAAAGTTATTACTTAGTAAAGTAAGCGATTTTTACGTAATCCTGCGAGCCAAAATTAGACCAGGGGAACATTCAGTGTTACTTTGGTGCCTTTTTCCGGAGCGGAATTAATGAAAAGACGGCCATTGATGTACTTGATGCGCTCCTGCATGAAGGTCAGCCCCATGCCTCCATCTTTGTCGGGCTTGGGCTTCAGTGTCTTTTTGTCAAAACCCTTTCCGTTGTCGTCCACGGTGATGCTGAGGATCTTTTCGCTATGCGAGATCGTGACCAGGATCAGCGAGGAGTCGGCGTACTTGATCGCGTTGTTGATCGCTTCCTGGGTGATGCGGTAGAGATTGATCTCCACGAGGGAGTCTAGGCGGCGGCTGAAGTCGGACTTATTCATCAGGATGATGTCCTTGCCGGTGAGCTTGGCCAGCTCCTGGGTGAGTTCGGTGAGGGCGGGGACGAGGCCGTAGTCTTTCAGCTCTGGAGGGGTGAGGTTGAAGGTGGCCGTGCGCACGCCTTTGATGATGTTTGAGGTGAGCTCTTTGAGTTTGTCCAGCTTGGCTTGGGCCTTTTCGCCCTCAGTGAGGTCCACGCTTTCGAGGAGGTATTTCAGACCGGTGAGCATTTGGCCTATGCCGTCGTGGATGTCCTTGGCGATGCGGTTTTGCTCGTTTTCCTGGTTTTCGATGATCTGGCGGCTGATGACGTGCTGCTGCTCCATCTTTTCCTCAAAGCTCTCCTTGGTCAGTTGCTCTACTTCCAGCTGGGCTTCTTTACGCTTGGTGATATCCATGCAGATGATGATCAGCTCGGACTTTTCCCCGGAATGAAAAGGGATCATGGAAAAGTCAAGCCATAGATCCTGTCCTCCAGGAGCGGTAGCTTTGACCTCTCCCTGCCATCCCGCTTTTTTGTTTTCGGCAATGATGCGGTCTATGGTCTGCCGCTCGTTTTCCAGGGGGGAGAGGATGTCCGAAAACTTCGCGTTTTGATTGAACTTCTGGAACTTCAGCAGTTTTGCAAAGCGGTCGCCGATGTGCGTGATGTGTCCGTCCGGCGTGATCCGTGCAAAAAGCAGGATTTGGTCCATTGCTTGGCTCAGGGCGCGGAGCTCGCGCACTGACTTTTCCTTGGCCTGACTGAGGATGTCTGCATCCTGGGCCATTTTGATGGCTTTTTTCTCCGCCTCCATCAGAACACGGATACTGGCTTTCATTGCCTTGGCAGATGGCCAGAAAATAATCAGAAACTCAGCCAGCAGGACGAGCAGGGTAAAGAGCGTGATGATGAGCTCCAGCTGTTCCAAGCTGTTCACTTTCTCCTTGGCTTCAAAATCGTACTGGTTGACGATGGCTTCCATCTTGGACAGAAACTCTCCGCCGCTTGCCAGGATCTCGGAGCTCAGCCGAGCTAGCCGCACAGAGTCCGGAGCGGCTTCTTGTGACATTCGCAGCAGCGAGTCGGTATTGGCCAGCATAGACTGGAAGTAAGGCTCTATCCCGGCAAACATTTCTTGGATAGCAGGGCTGTTTTTGGGGTTTATCCCCAATTTTTGATCACCAAACTGGAGGCCCCTGTGGGCGTTTTCCCAAGTGGCTTTGGTAGCGAGAAGGGAGTCGCGCAGGGATCGTCGACCGGTCTCGGAGACTTCCGCTGTCAGGAGTAGTACTTCCTTACTGAGCTTTTGGCTGAGCATGCGCTGCCGGCCCGCCACGTTGACCAAGCGGCTGTCGTCCTCTTGGTCTGCCAAATACCGTCGGATCAAAATCTGGCTGGTGATCAGGGAAATGGCTATCGCACCGAGGGCGATGATGTAGAGGCGCCGAAGTCGGTTGAAAGTGACCTGGTCAAGGGTATTGGTATTCTCAGTCATTACTTTCGAAAAGTGCTTCCTGGATGATAGCGAGGCTTTGGGAGGAGAAATTGAGTTTGAGTGCTTCTTTGTGGGCTTTTTCTGACATCTTGCCCCAGGTCTTTCTCAGGATGTCCTTGATTTTTTCAAATTCGTGCTTGGCGACAAAGTCCTCCAGGTAATATTCCAAAAATACCAGACAGACCACGTCTTCCAGGGTTTGGGTCTCGGCATCGGTCTTGAGTTGTTTTTTGCGGATCAGAAACTTCACCCGGGATATAAATGCCTCGTCAAACCCCGCTTTTTCCAGGATGTTGCCGGTAAGGTCTGCATGCATTTTTTTGAGCTCCTCCCTCCAGGTCAGGTAGCCCACGCGGTCCATGGGATACTCTGAACGTTGGATTTTCCAGCGTGCGATATGCTGCGCCCGGGCGGCGATCCTCAGTTGCTCAGAGGCCTCAGGCGCAAAGTCGACCAGCTTTTTGCTCATCCGGTGCGAGTAGAGCAGTTCTTTGGGGAAGTCCTTTCCTTTCCATGGCTCTTTGGTGGGGTCTTCGGTGTTGATTTGGTCGATGAGCTGTATAGCGAGATCGTAGGGGGTCATAAGGTTTGTTTAATCGGCAAAACCAATATAGACATTTCCGTCCTCAACTTTGACCGGGTAGGTGGCGATGCTGTAATCTTCCCCGTTAAGATTGGAGCCATCCTCTAGCGAAAATGTCTTCTTGTGCATGGGGCAGGCAAGCTTGGGAATACCCCCGGCATCGCCACTCAGACCACGTGCAAGTACCATTTCCATCTTGTGGGGACAAAGATTTTGGCAGGCGTACCACTTCTGCGTGCGGGTGAAATGGTAGACTGCGATCTGTCGGGACTTGTGCTTGATGCAGGCGCCGGCGTTTTCGGGAAAGTCATTTACAGCTCCGACCCTGATCCAGGAGACCACGTCGGCATGCTGGACGGTTTGGTATAGGTTTACGATTTCTTCCATGATTACTTAAAATGATATTACCAGGGTTTGGGCATTTTTTGTTCGCGAAGTGGGACAAAGACCAGCTGGTCGTCGGACTCGTCGGTGTTGACAAAAGGTTTGAACCGTTTGAGGGTTTCGGGGTCTTCTATCGCTTCTTTCCATTCGCAGGCGTATTTCTCCACCAATCCGTCCATTTCCCGCTCAAACTCCTCCGCCATGCCGAGACAGTCGTCCACGACTACTTTCCGCAGGTAGTCTATGCCCCCTTCCAGCTTGTCCAGCCAAGGAGCAGTCCTCACCAGAGGTCCCGCGGTTCGGATGTAGTAGATGAGGAAGCGGTCGAGGTATTTGATGCAGGTCTCATCGTCGAGCTGGGAGGCGAGCAAAATGGCGTGTTTCGGATTAGCTCCGCCATTTCCGCAGACGTAGAGGTTCCAGCCTCCTTCGACGGCGATCACGCCAAAGTCTTTGCCCCGAGCCTCCGCACACTCGCGGATGCAGCCGGATACGCCGCCCTTCAGCTTGTGCGGGGAGCGGAGGCCCTTGTAGCGCTCCTCTATTCGAATCGCGAAGCTCACGCTGTCGTGCATCCCAAAGCGGCACCAGGTGGAGCCCACGCAGCTTTTAACCGTTCTCAGGGATTTGCCGTACGCGTGGCCGCTTTCAAATCCCGCGTCGATCAGTTCTTTCCAGATCAGGGGCAGTTCGTTGAGTTGAGCGCCAAAAAGATCGATGCGCTGTCCGCCGGTGATTTTGGTGTAGAGATCGTATTTCTTGGCGACTTGGCCGAGTACGACAAGTTTTTCGGGAGTGATTTCACCTCCAGGGACACGCGGTACCACGGAGTAAGTGCCGTTTCTTTGGATGTTGGCTAGAAAGCGGTCGTTGGAGTCCTGGATCGCGGCCTGCTTGTTCGCAGTCTCCATGAAGATGCTAGCGAAGATGGAGGCCATGACGGGCTTGCAGATCTCGCAGCCATGTCCTTTGCCAAATCTGTCCAAGGCATCGTCGTAGCCGATTACCTTGTGCAGCTTTACCAGATCGAAAAGCTCCTGCCGTGTGTATTCAAAGTGCTCGCAAATTGTCTCTTTGACTTCTTTTCCCAGGGACTTGAGGGTTTCTTTGACCAGATCTGCGACCATGGGCTTGCAGCCCCCGCAGCAGGTTGAGGCTTTCGTTTCCTTGATCACACCCTTGAGATCCTGGCAGCAGCCACTAGTGATCGCACTGCAAATGTCACCCTTGCTGACCGACTCGCAGGAGCAAATCTGGGCACTGTCCGGCAAGTCCAAAACAGAACCGAGCGCGCTTTTGGATTCGCCTCCGCGTGCGCCCAGGATGAGGTCTTCGGCATTTTCCGGAAGTTTCATCCCGTTGATATACAGCTGGAACAGGGTATTGTAATCTGAGGAGTCTCCGACCAGGATACCTCCCAATAGTTTGGTCCCGTCTTGGCTGACGTTTATCCGCTTGTACACACCGCGCTGTTTGTTTTCGTAGCGTATGGCAACGGCGGCATCACCTTCGATGAAGGGGTCTCCAAAAGAGGCCACCTCAGTGCCAACGAGCTTGAGCTGAGTGGACATGTCAATAGTAGGGCTCATCAGTTTCTCTCCGCCCATGATCTGATCGAGGGCGACTCCGGCCATCTCGTAGCCGGGCGCTACCAAGCCGTAGATGTTTTGGTTGTATAGGGCGACTTCTCCGATGGCGTAGATATCTGGGATGGAGGTTTCCATCCTGTTGTTTACAATGATTCCGCCTCGCTCACCGACTGCAATTCCGGAGTTTTTGGCTACCTCGTCACGCGGTCTGATTCCCGCGGAAATGATGATCATATCTGTGTGCAGGCTGGTGCCGTCGGTAAATTCAATCCGCTCGACCTTGCCCTCGCCGATAATTTCTTTGGAGTTTTTGCCCAAGTGGACTTTCATCCCAAGGCTTTCGATCTTGGATTGTAGCAAGTCGGAGGCGGGCTGGTCCAGTTGCCTTGGCATTAGCCGCGGGGCAAACTCGATCACGTGGGTACTCATGCCGAGTTCCTTGCTCGCATTGGCCGCCTCCAGACCCAATAGCCCTCCACCCAATACGGAGGAATGGAATTTGCCTTGGGCCTTTAGCTTTTCAGCATAGCTCTGTATGGCTTCCAAGTCTTCAATCGTACGGTAGATGAAAATCCCTTCTTTCTCCGATCCTTTGATGGAGGGGATAAAAGGGGAGGAACCCGTAGCTAAGACCAGGTAATCATAGTCGAAGCTTTCGTTTTTATGGGTGGCTACCTTTTTGTTTTCGGTGTCAATCCAGGAGACGAGTTCAGAAGTACGCAGGGTGATGCCGTTGTCATGATACCAGTTTCTTGGAGCTATGAGGAGCTCATCTGGGGTTTCCAGCGTAAAGTACTCGCTCAGATGAACCCGGTCGTAGGCGGGCCTGATCTCCTCTCCAAATACCAGGATGTCAAATTGACTGCGATGGGGGTGTGCTACGAGTTTTTCGCAAAACTTGTAGCCTACCATCCCGTTTCCAACCACTATAATTCGTTTCATATCTACGTATTTTGAATTAAAAGTAAGTAAATATACGTACATAAGAAGTGTGTATCCAAGAAAAAATTTATGTTTCTACGTAAAAATATTTGAAAAGAGGGTTTTTTCATGGGATAGCCTATACGTAGAATAGGTAAGTGAGACTGCGAAATGTTGCAAAAATGACGTCAAAGGCTTTTTCTTCGATTGGAATGGGCAATTCGGTCTTCTCCTAGTTTCGCGGCAATCGCTATCTTTGGGCATGAAAGTTTTCTCCTTGATACTCGGCTTTTTCGTGCTGCTAATGACGGTGACGCCATGCTGTAGTGGGGAGGATAGCTGTTCGGAAAGTGAGTTGGCTTCAGAATCTTCCGATGGGAGCGAAGAGGATTTAGGGCACAAACTTCCCTGTTCTCCGTTTTTTTCCTGCGGCAGCTGCATAGGTTTTGTTCAGAAAGAAGGAATAGGGTTCCTATTTGACTTTTCTTTGGAACTGATTTCCAAGGAATACCAGACTTTTTATTTGGCTCCAGCAAAGGGCTTTTTTGAGCTGCTGCTAAAGCCACCGGCGATATTGACGGGCCGCCGCTAGATCCCAAGTAGGGATTTCTATCTTTTTTACACCCTATTAACAAATGATGATGAAGTATGTATTGGCCTTAATGGCCATGTTTTGGGCGATTTCTGCTTCGTGCCAAAACACCTATCGCGCACAAGTGATAGACCATGAGACTGGCGATCCCTTGCCTGGTGCAAGCTTACTGTTGGAAGAATTGGATAAAGGCGCTGTGTCTGGAGCTGATGGCCAGGTGACGCTGGAAAATATTCCCAATGGGGCCTACACCCTAGAATTGCGTTTTTTGGGCTACGAAACCCTGCGCTTTGACCGGACTTTCCCCCTGGAATCCGGGGAGGTGGAGATACTCTATCTCCATCACCACGAAGACGAACTGGAGGAGCTGGTCGTTCGATCAGTGCGGAGCTCCCGCCTAATCGAGGATGTGCCCACCCGTGTCGAAATCATAGCCGGGGAGGAACTGGCCGAAAAAGGCAACATGAAGCCCGGCGATATCCGCATGCTTCTCAATGAGAGCACCGGAATCCAAACCCAACAAACTTCTGCGACAAGCTACAACTCAAGCATACGCATCCAAGGCTTGGATGGCAAATACACTCAACTTATCCGGGATGGCTTGCCCTTGTACTCTGGGTACTCGGGAGGTCTGAGTCTCATGCAAATCGCTCCCTTGGACCTGAGTCAGGTGGAGGTGATCAAGGGTTCCTCCTCAACGCTCTACGGTGGAGGTGCGATTGCCGGACTGGTCAACCTGATTTCCAAAACACCCGGTGAAGAAGCCGAATTGGGAATTCTTCTCAACGGGACCTCTGCTTTGGGTTTGGATGCAAGCGCATTTTACTCTGAGGATTTTGGAAAAATCGGCACGACGGTTTTTGCTTCCTACAATAAGGGGACAGCCTACGACCCAGCGAACCTAGGACTCACCGCCATCCCAAAATTTGACCGGCTTACTTTGAATCCGAAGATATACTGGGAGATCGGCAATTCCTCTGATGTGATGGTCGGGCTCAATCTGATGCGTGAGGATCGACTTGGAGGAAACGTGGATTATATCAAAGGCGAACCTGTAGTTGATCCCTACTATGAGAAAAATGCGACCTGCAGGATTTCCAGTCAACTCAATTACTCCAATCGGCTTGCCTCAGGGGCTGTGTTGACTGTGAAAAACAGCGTCAGTTTCTATGATAGAAGTATGGAAGTGCCGGTATATTTATTTTCCGGCAAGCAGTGGTCTTCCTTTACGGAGCTTAATTTTTCCAAAGGGAGTGAAAAGACCGAGTGGATAGGAGGACTGAATCTGTGGACGGACAAGTTCATCCAAGCCGAGGGAAATGAAAATGCTCCGCTGGACTACGACCTGAGCACTTTTGGGGGATTTATACAAAATATTTGGAATGCCTCTGAGCAATGGACGTTGGAGTCGGGATTTAGGTTGGATTACCAAGAGGAATACGGTTTGTTTGCTCTGCCGAGGATATCAGCCATGTTTGAGCCCACTGAACTGCTGACTTTTCGCCTTGGAGGCGGCTTGGGTTATAAGCCGCCCACGGTCTTTTCTGAAGAAGCTGAGCGACTACAATTCCAGAATATCCTGCCTATCGATCCCAGTCGAGTGCACGCAGAGCGCTCCGCTGGAGCCAACTTTGACGTCAACTATAGGCTTGCACTAGGTGAGGAGGTCACCGTAAACCTCAATACACTGCTGTTTATTACCCAAATACAAGATCCTCTGGTTTTGGTGGCTAAGGGATCCTACTACGAATTCCAGCAGCCAGAGGGGATTTTTAACACTAAGGGATTGGAACTTAACATGAAATGGACCTATCGGGATTTGAAGCTGTTTTTTGGATATACAATGGCAGATGTCAGCCAGAAATACGATGGAGAGCTTCAGTCCTATCCCCTCGTGGCAAAGCATCGACTGAACAATGTTTTGATGTACGAAAAGCACGAGAACTTTAGGATCGGTCTTGAAGCCTATTACTATAGCCCCCAACTTCTCAATGATGGCAAGACGGGCAAATCCTACTGGATTATGGGATTGATGACTGAAAAAAGCTTTGGCGAGCGACTATCGGTATTCTTGAATTTCGAGAACTTTCTGGACACTCGGCAGACCGGCTTTGACACCATTTTCACCGGGCCGATCAGTGATCCCCAGTTTCGGGATATCTATGCCCCCGTGGATGGTTTTGTCATCAATGGGGGAGTAAAACTTCGGGTTCGTTGAGACCGAGACTTGCTTACGGTATTGCACTTCGCGCCTTCGACCTGCCCCAAGTCGGGCAGGTTTTCTTTTTCATACATTTTCCAATTACATCATTTTGTTTTTGCAAATAGGAGTAAATCTACTAGCTTAGACCACTGTAATGGAGTAGAAGCATGGTGCCGGCAAAAACCTTTTTTATTTGTTTTTAGTTTAAGATACCCAGTACAGGGTATTTTTCGGTGTGCCTTGCTTCCTAATTTTGTCTGATACTAAACTTTTTGTGAAATGAGAACAGCAACCATTGTTAAGAGTGTAAATCCTATGCCTGGAATCGGCCTATCCCCTGTAAAAAGGAATTTAAAGCTGGAGACTTGGATTGGTGGCCCAATTCTAAAAATCAAAGAAAAAGGTGAAGCTGGGAAACTTCCGAATCTTAGGAATAGGCTGAAAGCCAATTGTGAGAAGAAAAAACTTCTTGCCAAACAAAATCAAAGGAGGAATAACTCGACGGTGAAGAGCAAAGTTGAGGAGACTCCCAAATTCGTTATCGACTACATGCCCATCTGCTCGGAGGAGGATTTGGAGATGTTTGCACTCGCTATGGCTAGCGAGCAGAGGAAAACTGCTGATTGATCTTTCAGTTAGCCTGTCCTTCCCTCCATCTATAAGCAGGGGAGTTTGGTTTCCACTTTATACCCAGGGTTGCACCCTGGGCATTTACGTTTGGACCCCTTCAGCGTCAGAGGGGGATTTCCGGTGAGATCGTGTTCCCACCTCCCACACTTGTACTTAGCAGGATCAAAGCATCGGAAATCCGAAACCTATGCTGAGCCGGTCGAGCCATCCGCAGTCCGAAATCCCTTTTCTCCTTCTTTCCAAGTTTTCAACTTTATTACCTAAGTTTTCTGACTTTACACAACCTCTCCAAAAACTCCCCAATCTCTTGCCCCCTTGTGCTGATAGCGCTCAAGTCCGCTGGAATTTGGGTTTATTCCCAGGCTGAAGATTGATAGACCATTTTCAAAGTTTGCGAATACTCCATAGCCTGCGCCATTTTTTTTGGTTTTTCGGCAACGGCATGTGTTTGCGTCCCTTTTCTATAAAGATTGCCGCTGGTCCTTACTCGGGGATTTTTTTTAGCCACCCTGCACAAGGAAGGGGAAGTTTCGGATTGGCACTCAAGGGGTCGGGCTGGTATTCTACTGTTTAAGACTGAGAAAAAAAACGACGCAGAAGTCACATAAAATAAATGAAAGTGATATTTTCCCTCACTCAATATCGAATCAGCAGGAAATATATCGAAGCCCACACAGGGAATTCGGCCATTATTGGGCTTTGCGGGATCTTGGTTTAGAGGGTGTAGGTGGAAGAGGCGGTATAGTTTATCATAACTTCTTAAATGTTTATGTTAAATAAACTCAGATTGCGTTTGTGGGTTATTAGGGAGAACCATTTCAGAAAGAAGCTCTTTAAAAAAATCAGCAAGTATTCCGAGACAGTGGAGGGGAGAAAGTTTCTCCCTGAAGCACAATATGTCCTTGCTCACGGGCTGGGCGTTTTTCCCTATCCATTCGTTGAAAAGTATGATAAGGAGGATATAATCATCAAGTTGGAAGACGGTTTTCCTGTTGTCGATTACTTGGGAAAGGCAATGTATTTCCCTAAGGACATGCCCCTACGGAAGGTTCGCCACTATGTTAACGACCTGGTAATGGAGCAAGACAGACTTTCTCCCCATTCCTACAGGTCTCCGATCTACGAAGTCGACGATCAGGATGTCCTGATCGATATTGGCTGCGCAGAAGGAAACTATTCCCTGGAAATGGTGGACAGGGTTAAAAAACTATACCTTTTTGAAGCAAATACAAACTGGATCGACAGCCTAAACCTTTCATTTTCGCCTTGGAAACATAAGGTGTCCATAGTCAATGAAAGGTTTGGAGCTCAGGCTAAGTCCTCCAACGACTTGATTGAAGCATTTGCCGGCCAGAATCTGTTATTTAAAATCGATGTGGACGGCAGTGAGCGCGAGGTATTGAAGACGATTGAGCCAATCTTTTCGGTGGCGAGAAGCATAAAGATTGCCATTTGTACGTACCATCAGAATGCCGACGCGTCCGAGTTTGAGTCATACTTTAAGTCGAGAAACTTTGAAACCCGATTCGGAAATGGCTTGATGTTGTTTTTCTATGACAAAAAAATCAAGCCCCCATATTTCCGGCCTGGGGTTCTTTTCGCCAAAAAGTAGGAGCCTTCTATATTCCCACGGGCTCAGTTCCAAAATGTCAGGCAGGTACGCTGTGGTTGATGTTCTCACTAACTATAAAATCATTCACTTAACCACCAATTACAGAGTCACCAACTTACTTTTTGATCACCGGCTGTATCCGGGCTTCCTCCATATCTTCAAACCGTTAGGGGTTTTCCTCGGATTTGGTTTTTGCTCCGGCCTCCGGCATCGATACCAACATTCCCAGAGTATTTCCTGGGCCGGAGGTGATGGAAATATGCCTTTGTTGCACGGGGACTACAAAGCTGTCGCTCCTA
>CAZTJM010000152.1:0-11247 GCA_964613865.1 uncultured Limnohabitans sp.
GGGCATCGACCTTTAGTCGCGGGAAAAGTGGTTCAGAAAGGCTCCAAGGCATCACTTTGGAGCCTTTTTTGTTTCCAATGGTAAAAGCTATTTTATCCAGACTTTCTATCTTGAGGTCTCCGTAACCTATAACCCAAAACTCATGAAAAAACTATTCTTGTTGCTTGTTCTTTGCTCCATCTCGATCGCCGCTTTTCCCCAAAAGGGCAAATGGGTGGAACTTTTTAACGGGAAAAATATGGACGGCTGGAAGCTGACCACAGACAGTCCCTCGTCTTTTTCGGTGGAGGATGGAGTGATCAAGGTCGCTGGTCCCCGTGCCCATGCATTCTACGACGGTCCGGTAGGCGACCATGATTTCAAAAATTTTGAATTGAAAGTGGAAGTGAAGACCATGCCCAAAGCCAACTCGGGCATTTTCATCCATACCAAATACCAAGAGACAGGTTGGCCGGGAATCGGCTATGAGATCCAAGTAAACCAAAGCCACGGTGACTGGAGAAAGACCGGCAGCGTCTATTCTTTCCAAGATGTGAAAGAAGTCTATGTGAAGGATGGCGAGTGGTACACCGAGGAAGTCATCGTCAAGGACGGCAAAATCACCGTGAAAGTAAACGGCAAGGTGATCAATGAATATGTGGAAGCGGAAGACGCCAAGAGAGCTGGAAATCTGGGCGACAAGAAACTCAGCTCCGGTACTATTGCTCTTCAGGCGCACGATCCTGAGAGCGTGATCTATTACCGTAGTGTAAAGATCAAGGTCTTGGATTGAGATGACTGTGTCTGATATTTAATTTTAATGCCCAGTCGTCCGGTTGGGCATTTTTTTTGACCCAATTGCCAAAACTTTCCCCTTATGAAATTCACCTACCACCGCATCCTTTCCTACTTTTTAAGAGGGCTACTTGTATTGACACCTTTAGCTGTCACCGCCTATGTGATCTATGCCATCTTTGTTTTCTTGGATGGATTGATACCTGTTCCGTTTCCCGGCATAGGCATTCTTATGGTCATTGGACTGATCACCTTTGCCGGGTATATGGCAAGTCTGTTCTTCACTAAGCCCCTTTTCGAATGGTTTGAGCGGGCGGTATTTAAGATCCCCTTGGTCAATCTACTCTACACAAGCATCAAGGATCTGATGAGCGCCTTTGTCGGGGACAAGAAAAAGTTCAGTTCACCGGTAATTGTCCAAATGAGTGAGTCGGTGTCCCGACTGGGGTTTTTGACTCAAGATAATCTGGATGTCATCGGACAGCCTGAGATGGTCGCGGTCTATTTTCCCCACAGCTACAATGTGTCCGGAAATGTCTTTCTCGTCAAGCGGGAAAATGTAACTCCGCTCAAAGGGGTGAAGAGCTCCGACGTGATGAAGTTTATGGTGTCGGGTGGGGTGTCGCCGCTGGAGCACTAGGCCACTTCGACGACGGCTTCTGCTCTATCCAAAAACTTTCCAATCTCCCAAACCACCTGGTTTTGGAGTCGCATCGTCTCTTCAAACCAAGCCCTGTTTTCCTCCGCCACGGCAATCAAGAGGCCTCCGCTGGTCTGGGGGTCGCAGAGTTTGACCAAGTCCATGCCGGTTACGCCTTTGGTTTTGGGACTGAAGGCGTTCCAGTTGCGATAGGTGTTGTCCGGGAAGATAAACTGGTTGATATAATCTTGTATTCCTTCGATCAGGGGCAGCTTTGCGATATTGATGTGGGCAGAAAGTCCGGCACCTTCAGCCATCTCAATCAGGTGACCGAGCAAGCCAAATCCTGTGACGTCCGTCATAGCATGGACTTCCTCGTGGTTGCCCAAAACGGTCCCCACCGCATTAAGTCGGCACGCTGTATCTACTAGATTGAGATAGTCCTTTTCCGTGATTTTTTGGCGTTTGAGAGCGGTCGCCAGCACGCCGATTCCTAGAGGTTTGGTGAGGAAAAGCAAGTCGCCAGCTTTCGCGCCTCGGTTGGTCTTGATCTTGCGCGGATGGACGGTTCCGCTGACAGAGAGGCCAAAGATCGGGTCTTTTGCAGCGATGGAATGACCACCCGCCAATTCTATTCCAGCCCGTTGGCAGATTTTCTTGGCCCCTTCGAGCACCTTTGCGGCTAGTTCTGGCGCTATTTTCTCTACTGGCCAGCTTAGGATAGCGTTCGCAAAAGCGGGTTTTCCTCCCATCGCATATACATCCGAGATTGCATTGGCGGCGGCGATCATTCCGAAGTCATACGGATCGTCGACGATAGGCGTGAAAAAGTCCACCGTATTGATCACCGCAAGATCGTCGGAGACTTGGTAGACCGCTGCGTCGTCTTTGTGGGAGTTGCCCACGAGAAGCTTTGGGTCGGATTGGGTATACGATCCGCTTGCTCCCAGTATCTGGTCTAGCACGGCCGGGGCGATCTTGCAGCCGCAGCCGGAGCCTTCACTCCATTCGGTGAGTCTCGTGGTGGGATTTTGCATGGATTTGGTCTTTTGTTTTCAAGAGGATGTTGACTTGCGCAGCTATACTTTTCCCTTCTAAGTCGAGTGTGTGGATTTTATCGACTTTATGTCTTTCCAGATCAAATTCATAGGCCTTGTCGTAGTAGATAAGAAGATTTGAAATCCATGCGGAATGGTTTCCTGCTTGGATATCGGCTATTGCCTCTTGGGTTCTGAGGCCCCCAAGGCGTTTTTTGAGTCTGATGACAGCTGCGATCAGGTCTTCTTTGGGGAGTAGCGCGTAGTCTTGAGCAATATGGGCGACACGCTCATCCAGAGATTTTCGTATGTCTATGAGTGGGCTTTTCAGCAATAGCAAATAGAACTGATCGGGAAGGATGATCCGGCCGATCTTCCGGCTTTCGTTTTCGACCCAGACGGGGATGGAAGTGTCACAGAGGCGAAGGTTTTCGGCCATCAGATTTTCAAACTGCTCGACTGAAGGCTGTGGGGGGAGTCCGATGGATCCGAATGAAGATCCTCTGTGATTGGCGAGAGCCTCCAAGTCGAGGATCTGTTCGCCGTTTTCCATCAGTTTTTGAAGGAGAAGGGTCTTGGCCACCCCGGTCTTACCTCCCAACACGATCATTTTACGGGTTTTCCTGACTTCGTCAAAAGTATAGGTTCGGTAGGTTTTGTAACCTCCTTTGAGCCGGTAGACTTTAAATCCCACCATGCCCAAAAGCCAGGAAAGAATTTGACTCCTCATTCCACCTCTCCAACAATAAAGGATGATTTCACCGTCTGGAAAAAGTCGCTTGGCAGTTTCCTGGATTTCATGAAATCTAGGCCCTACCAATTCAAATCCCTTCATGGTTGCCACTTCGGATCCTTTTTCTTTGTAGAGCGTGCCGACGATTTTCCTTTCGGAGTCGTTCAGGATAGGAAGGTTGTGCGCTGCTGGAATATGGCTTTGTGCAAACTCGCTTTCACTGCGTGCGTCGAGCACTGGATATTTTTCTCGCAGGCTCCAAAATTCCTCTAAGCTGATCAGTTGCTCGGCCATTTCGGGAGTGAAGATAAAAAAAAGCCGCAAAGAGATCTTCACGGCTTTTGGCTCTAAGTGTAATTAAGAATTAGAGTTGTGCGTCCAATTTTTGGGCAAGTACTGCTTTGGGTACCGCTCCGACTTGCTTGTCCACGATCTGTCCGCCCTTGAAGAAGAGCAGGGTAGGGATGGATCGGATACCGAAAGCTTGTGCTACAGATGGGTTGGAATCTACGTCCACCTTGCCGATAACGGCTTTTCCATCATATTCTGATGCCAACTGCTCCACCACGGGACCGATCATCTTACATGGTCCGCACCATTCTGCCCAGAAGTCTACCAAGACTGGCTGATCTCCTGCGATGACTTCCTCAAAGTTTGCATCAGTGATTTCTATTGCTTTTGCCATTTTATTAATGAGTTGATTGATGTCCAATTTTCAAATATATCAGCAAAAGCGGATCAGTTGGCGATAAGTTCCGATGAGCGGTAAAAAAATATCTATCGCCCATAGACAAGTCGCTGACACTGGGGCCATCTTCGCTATATTACCTTGTAGACCACTTCCGGGATTTCCCTCAGCGCACGTATCATGTCCGCACTTGGATCTATGGTAAAGCGCTTCGAAAACAGCTCCAAAGCAATATTTTCCTTTCGGTCAATCACATCGATGTAGAGCTTGGCGTCTCCCTTGTATTTGGTGGTGATCGCTTCGAGCTTTTCCATCAGGTCTAGGGTCAGGTTGTCGAGATCGATGTTGATCCGCAGTCCTTTGACCATCTTGCCACGCACTTCACTGAGCAGCATGATGCTGTTGATCTTAAATTCCAGTTCGTTGTCTCCTCCCCACTTTTTCTGAGCGACCGCTCCAGAGACGAAGAGAAACCAGCCGGTCATGAAATATTCTTTGAAGCGTACGTAGTCGTCACCAAAAAGAAAGAAGGTAAATGACCCTTGGTAGTCTTCAAGTGTCAGCGTGCCAAAGGGTTTTCCTGTCTTGGTGGTTCGATGGGCAAAGCTACTGACCGATCCGGCCAATTTCAGCTCATTCTTTCCTTTCAGGCTTTCGATATCAGCCAAAGCGGGCAAAGCCGTATTGGTGAAGGCCTCGATCTCCAGCTTAAATTCATCCAGTGGGTGACCTGAGATGAACAGCCCGACGACTTCCTTTTCGATATTGAGCTGTTGGATCTGCGAAAAGGGCTCCATCGGCGATACCGATGGTAGTGGGATTTCCATATTTCCACCACCTCCACCGAAGAGGCTTACTTGGGCACTGTCTTCCTCTTGTTGGACCTTTTGGGCGTATTTGGTGGCTTTTTCGATCAAGGTGATGTCGCCATCTGCCGCTTCGAGGTATTGTCGGCGATGGTGTTCTTTGAAGCAGTCAAACGCCCCAGCCATCGCAAGTGCCTCCATCGTCTTTTTGTTCAGAGCCCTTGAATTGACTCGCTTCGCAAAGTCGAAGATGTTCTTGAAAGGACCATTTTTTTCTCTTTCCTTGATTATTTCCTCAACAGCTGCGGAACCTGCGCCTTTAATCGCGGCCAATCCAAATCGGATTTCCCCAGCTTTGTTTACCGTAAACCCACTCTTGGATTCATTCACGTCTGGTCCAGCCACCTTGATTCCCATGCGCTTGCACTCTTCCATGAAAAAGGTCACCTGGGTGATGTCATTCATGTTGTTACTCAGTACCGAGGCCATGTATTCTGCCGGGTAGTGGGCCTTGAGATAGGCCGTTTGATAGGCGATCCATGCGTAGCAGGTCGAGTGGGATTTGTTGAACGCGTAGGAGGCAAAAGCTTCCCAGTCTTTCCAAATCTTTTCTAGTCGCTTGGCATCGTGTCCCTTTGCTGAAGCTTGCTCGACGAATTTGGGCTTCATCTTGTCCAGCACGTCCTTTTGCTTTTTACCCATCGCCTTTCTCAAGACGTCAGCTTCGCCTTTGGTAAAGCCAGCCAGTTTTTGGGACAAAAGCATTACCTGTTCCTGGTAGACGGTGATCCCGTAGGTTTCTTCGAGATACTCCTGCATGTCGTCCAAGTCGTAGGTGATGGGTTCTTGGCCGTGCTTTCTTCGGATAAAGGAAGGGATGTATTCCAAAGGCCCCGGTCGGTACAGGGCGTTCATGGCGATCAAGTCAGCAAAAACGGTTGGCTTCAGTTCGCGCATGTACTTCTGCATACCAGCGGATTCGTATTGGAAGATTCCGACAGTTTCTCCACGTTGGAAAAGTTCATAAGTCTGGACATCATCAATAGGGAAGGTATCGGCATCCAGCTGAATTCCGTGTCGCTCCTTTACGATCTTGATGGCGTCCTTGATCAGAGTGAGCGTTTTCAAACCCAAAAAGTCCATCTTAAGCAGACCTGCAGATTCTACCACGGAGTTGTCAAACTGGGTGCACACCATGTCAGAGTCTTTGGCCAAGGCTACCGGAACGAAGTTGGTAATGTCGCTTGGCGTGATGATCACCCCGCAGGCGTGAATGCCTGTGTTTCGGACGGAACCCTCGAGCACCGAAGCCTGGTTTACCGTCCTTGCCATTTCGTCGTTACCGGCCGCGATTCGGATGAGCTCGTCTGCTTTGGCAAGTAGTTCGCCTTGACCTTTGAGCTTTTCCAGCAGCGCGGGCCGGTTTTTAGCCAGAGAAAAAAGCGCCTTGAGCTTGATGTCAGGCACAAGGTTGGCGAGCTTTCCGGCATCCGCTAGAGGTAAGTTCAAAACCCTTGCAGTATCGCGAATCGCTGATTTGGCAGCCATGGTACCGTAGGTGATGATTTGAGCCACTTGGTTGGAGCCGTATTTATTAATCACGTAGTCGATCACACTCTGTCGACCTTCGTCATCAAAGTCAATGTCAATATCGGGGAGGGAAACCCTGTCCGGGTTAAGAAATCTCTCGAAGAGTAGGTCATAGGCTACCGGATCCACGTTGGTAATGCCGGTGCAATAAGCGACGGCCGATCCCGCAGCCGATCCCCGGCCAGGCCCTACGGAAACGCCCATATCCCGAGCGGCACGAGTGAAGTCCTGCACAATGAGGAAGTAGCCTGGATAGCCGGTTTTCTCTATGGTCTTCAGCTCAAAGTCCAATCGTTCTTGGATTTCAGGCGTGATCTCTGGGTAGCGTTTTTTTGCTCCTTCAAATGTAAGGTAGCGCAGGTAGGCATTTTCTCCACGCTTGCCTCCGTCGACTTCGTCCTCTGGATCTTTGAATTCTTCCGGGATGTCAAATTTTGGAAGCAGTACTTCTCTAGCCAGCTTGTAGGCCTCTATCTTGTCCACAATCTCCTGGGTGCATAGGATGGCTTCTGGCAGATCGGCAAAGAGCTTTTTCATCTCCTCGGGAGATTTGATGTAAAACTCGTCGTTTGGAAAGCCATAGCGGAATTCCCTCCCTCGCTTGCCAATGTATTTTTTTGGTTTTTCAACCAACTCACCGTCCTTCACACAAAGTAGAATGTCGTGTGCTTTGGCGTCAGGTTTGTCATTGTAATACGTGTTGTTGGCGGCGAAGTATTTGACTCCATATTTGGAGGCAAAGTCGAGTAAAACCTCGTTTACCTTTTCCTCTTCCGGGATGCCGTGTCGATTGAGTTCCACGTAGAAGTCCTCGCCAAATTGCTCTTTCCACCAGAGGAAAGCTTCTTCAGCCTGCGTCTCGCCTACATTGAGGATCAAATAAGGGATCTCCCCCCAGAGTCCTCCCGTAGTGGCGATCAGGTCGCCCTTGTATTGGACTAGGAGTTCCTTGTCGATTCTCGGCACATAGTAAAAACCCTCAATATTGGCGTAGGAGGCGAGCTTGGCAAGGTTGTGATAACCAGCTTTGTTTTTCGCGATCAGCACGGTTTGGTAGCCGTCGTCCTTGTTGGATTTGTTTTTTCTGTCTCGGTTGAGGTTAAACTCGCAGCCCAAAATGGGTTTGAGCTCTTTTCCCATCGCCTCTTTTACGAAGTGAAAAGCACCCATCATATTGCCATGATCGGTCATGGCGATCGCTTTCATTCCAAGATCTTTGGCGCGGGCTACCATCGCCGGAATCTCGGAAGTCGCCTGGAGGACCGAATATTGGCTGTGGACGTGTAAGTGGGTGAAGGGCACGTCGGCGAGATCGGAGATGTCAGCCTTGCCAGCCTGTTTTAAGATGTCCTTCGCCGCTGCTTTGGTTTCGTCCTTCGCCTGTGCGAAGTTCGCCTCGGCGAGTTTTGGTGCTTCGTAGATCACCTCGTGCACCAAGATTCCACCTTCCGGAGCTTGGACTCCCTGCGTGATCAGTCCAAAAAAGCATCGAGCAGTAGCATCGACGTCATATGCTGCGTCGTGCGCATCGCCGAAGCCTTTGCCAAAGAGCTTCTGGTGCAATTCGGTCAGCGTTGGCCACTTGAATTTGCCTCCTTTTCCTCCGGGGATTGCGCAAAATTCTGTGGAGATGTCCTTGGTGTCTAGTTCTTTTTTGTCGCCCAAAGGCATGACCAACTCGGATCTTAGGTACTCCGAACCGACCACATTGATGTCAAAACCAATGTTGTGGCCAACCAAATACTTGGCGTGGACTACGTCCTCCCGGAAGATCTGGAGGATTTCCTTCAGGTCATGACCTTCTGCCAAAGCCCGCTTGGTGGAGATTCCGTGAACCTTTTCAGCATTGTAAGGGATGGTAAATCCCTCCGGCCGGATGATGTAGTTGTGATTGGAGAGTAGTTTACCCTTCGCATCGTGGAGCTGCCAGGCGAGCTGGACCAGCCTGGGCCAGTTATCCACATCGGACATCGGGGCATTGTAGTCCCGGGGCAAACCGGTGGTCTCGGTATCAAAAACGATATACATAGCTTTGGGGAAATGGGCTTTCAAATTAGGGCTAATCTGCGAAAGCCGCCAAGCGGAAGAAGGTAATTGTCGGAGAAAAGAGAAATTACTTACTACTCGTTTCCACCCCTTCAATATCTTAACTCCCACATCCAAGCTCGCCTGCTGTCAATGGAAGTCTGGATAAAATCTTGGACTAGATCCTGATATTGGGTGCCCGATACTTCCCTTCCTTTTAGTTTTTTTGGCAAGGTGATGATTTGTTCCGGTTCGCCAAATGTGATTTTCTCCGCTTCCACGATAAGCATTCCGTCGTTGATGTCATAGGCTAAAATCAAACCGGGCAGGCCAAATTGCTCTTCGGGGCCAACGGGAACTGGTATATCGGAGGCAAACCAAGCCGTGATCTTTTGGCCTTTGATACTGTCTTCACTCACTGCTTTCATACACATGTGTCCGAGAATATCCCGTATTTCGTTCATTACCCTCCATTTTGGAGCATTTAGGCTGTCACGAACAATGTAAGTTTTGCCCATTTGATCCATGTATTTCAGATAGGTTTGCTCTTCCAGATTGTTTTCGATGATGTAGTCTTCCACTTCCCAAGAATAGCTGCGGACCTCATAGGGGGCACCGAAAGTGTAGAGGCTTTTTTCTGGCCAAAATTGGAGTTTCATCCGGGTACTGTAGCCTTCAGGATTACCCCAGGAAAGTAAGATTCTGTCTCGTTCCTGCTCGGTGAGGTGGGGCATGCTCGAGTAGATTTTGTCATAGAAGATTTTGTAACGGTATTCTACCTCTCCCACTAGGTTTTGGGCTTTTAGGCCTGTGGTAATCAGTATCAGCGCAATGGTCTTAAGGATTAATTTCATCGTTGTAAAGGTTGGCAGGTAGTTAAAATTATCTTCTGGCTTTCACTTCTATTCCCCGCATGTTGTAGGTCAATCCGAGTAGGAAATATCTCGCCAAAGTCTCGATTCTTCCCGTGGAGACATAGTTTTGTCCTGCATACTGACTGATGGTTTGGTTTTTATCGAGGATATCATTGGCCGAAAGTCTGACTTCCCATTTTTTTGCCTCTCCGAGTAGTTTGTAGAAAGATGCATTGAGAATAGGCACTTTCTGGTCAAATCCGAAACTTTCGTTTTTGTATCGATTGTAGTTGAATTTCACGTCCAGGTAAAAGTCCTTGGGGAGTTTGATGTTTGCGTTGCTGTAAGCGCTCCAGTTTACGATATCTTGGTTTTGGGAAGGGTTTTGCTCGTAATCGGTTTTGCTCAGGCGGAACGATGATCCGGCATAGAGGCCGAGCCATTCCAAAGGTGTCAGGTCAAAGTTTGCCCCAAAGTTATGGCTGTAGGTATGTGTCTCCGTTTCGATGGAATTGATTAGAGAGAGGCTTTTGGTATAGGATGGATTTGCATATAGGTATGCGTTTGCCTTGGTCTTTACGATGGGAAACCCAAAACCGAGATAAGGGTAATAACGCTGTCCTCCGGAGGCATTTCCAGATTTGTAGGTAGTGACAAGGGTTTCCGGATTTATAGTCTGGTTTTGTACGACCTGATTTTGATAGAATGTAGCATTGAATGAGAACCGGAAATTTATAAAAGTAGCCGGATCATACATGTTGTATCCGGTGTTGAAAGAATGGGATACTTCGGGTTCCAGATCTGGATTTCCTTCTCGGATATAGAGCGGATTGGAAATGTCCTTGTACGGCTGGAGGTCTGCGATACTTGGCGGAGTCACCCCCATGGCATAGCTTGCGTTGATCCGCTTGTTGCCCTTCATGGTTTTCCAATAGGATACATTGGGGGTGAAATTTAGGTAGCTCTTGTCCACTCTGCCCAGGATCTCACTGCCTTCCACCACGGAAAACTCCCCGTTCAACCGATAGTTGGATGCGGCTAGTCCCACGCTGAGGTTAGAGCCCTTATTCGCATATCGGATACTGGATCCCAATCGATTGTAGGTAATTTTGTTGTCAAAAAACCGGCTGAGCTCAGGATTTAGCTCTCTCGTGTCACTGGTCTCCACATCGTACACTTGTCGGTTTGTTTCGCTCGTAGATTGGCTGAAATTGTAGAAAGTCTCCCAAAAGAATATCTTCTTGATGGGTTCGACATAGAGTAGGCTTGATTTGATCAGGTTCGAACCATTCAGAGCCTGGATGACTTGATCCAAGCTTTGGAAGTATGTATTCGGATCCGTCGAGTTCAGGTGGTCCACTACGGCTTTTTGGGTGCCATCCTGGTCTGCCTTACTATAGGTGTCGCTGATGCTGGCAGCAAAATTCCGCCCGTTTTTCTTGAATTTGTGCCGATAGATGGCTGTGCCTTGAAAAGCCCCCGACCACTTGTCTGATTGGTTGTCCCGATCCATTTGGCTTTGTTCCATGGTGCTGCGTATCAGCTCCTGATGGCTGAACAGGATGGTATTGAGTGTACTTAGCCTTCCCTTCGCGGTTAGGGTGATGGTGTTGGCGCTGTCTAGCTCATTTTGAAAACGGAGATTTACCCGATGGTGACCTGCCATATTGTTTTGCCGACTTTGGTCCGTGGAGGTGAAGGAGGTGTTGTCCTGTAGAAAGTTTGTTCTGCTATTGACGCTCTCGAGGATTTGGTCACTACGGCTATAGAAATAGTTGCTGCTGAAGTCCTTTTTGTCTTTCAGGTAGTTGTAATTGATGCCAACAGCCTGATTGTTGGAATAGCCTGAGTTGAGATTGTTGAAGGGGATTTCGAAGGATTCCTCATTGTCACCTCCCCCAAAAACGATGTAATTTCCTCCACTTGCATTAAAACCGAAGTCCCCTGTATCGCCAAACTGGAAAGCACTGCTGCCCCTAAACTCTTGCAAGTCATCCCAGCTCAAGCCGGACTGGTTGACATTGTTGCCATATCCGATGACTGAAAACTGGTTTACTTTATCAAACTTATTGTATGAGGCATTTGCAGTCCACCTTTCGT
>CAZTJM010000153.1:0-11221 GCA_964613865.1 uncultured Limnohabitans sp.
AATTTACAGGTTTTAACCAATAATCACGTCCGACTATTTAAGGGGCCTATACAGCAGTATATTAACGAAGCAAAGGTTTTATAAGAATTGAGTAAGCAGTAACAACTATGGATTTTAAGAAAGAATCTTATTCATCTAGACTTGGCTTGAGGCGGCTAGTTATGCTGATCGCTTTTGGCTTATGTGTCTATATGAGCGAGAATCTTTCTGCCCAAAACCAACCAATTCATAAGGCTTTAATCGTGGATGGGTTCAGTAATCATGATTGGAAGCAAACTACAGAAGTGATTAAATGGATTCTGGAAGGGAGTGGGAAGTTTAAGGTTGAAGTTTCTACTATTCCTAGTGACAGTATTGAAAGGCAGAAATGGAATCCAGATTTTGAAGCCTATGCTGTAGTCATTCAAAATACCAATAACATCCATAATCCAAAATTAAGCTGGCCGGAGCCTGCACAGAAGAGTCTGGAAAAATACGTGAAGCAGGGCGGTGGTTTATATATTCTTCACTCTGCCAATAATGCATTTCCGGATTGGAAGGAATATGATAAAATGATAGGCTTAGGTTGGCGCTCAGCAGATGCGGGAATTGCTCTGGAAGTAAATGAACAAAAACAGTTGGTCAAGCATCCTAAAGGAGAGGGCAAAGGGACGAGTCATGGCGATAGATTTGACGCACTCATCCAAATTCTGAATCCTCATCCTATCAACGAGGGGTATCCGGCATCATGGAAGACAGTTAACACTGAGGTTTACAGTTATCCACGAGGAACGGCAGAGAACCTGACTGTACTTTCCTATGCTTATGATAGCACTGACACCAAAAAAACATGGCCAGTGGAATGGGTAATCAAGTATGGGGAAGGGGATGTTTATAATTCAAGCATGGGACATCTCTGGAGAGGTGAGACTTATCCTCCGGCTTATAGATGTGCTGGATTTCAGACTACTGTGATCCGTGCTGCAGAATGGTTGGCTAGTGGAAAGGTCACTTATCCTGTGCCGGATGACTTTCCCACAAGTGACGAATCTAGTCTTCGCCCAGAGGAAATGTTAGGCATAAATGAAAACGACTAGATACAGTAGAGATCTTTCTGAATCTAAAAACAAAACCTATGATAAACCCTATACCCATTAAAAAGTCCAGTTTTCGGATTAAATGCATACTTAAAGTGCTTACGGCTAGTTTTTTAATTTTGGTCTGTACCTCAACTAGCTTTGCCCAAGATCCTAATTTTTACATTTTCCTCAGCTTCGGCCAGTCCAACATGGAAGGTCATTCTAAGCCAGAACCCCAGGACACCGTAGCAAATGAGCGGTTTAAGGTGCTGCAAGCAGTGGATTGCCCTGACTTAGGAAGAGAAATGGGAAAATGGTATCCGGCTGTGCCTCCTCTAACTCGATGCAATACAGGTATTACTCCAGGTGATTATTTTGGGAAAACCTTGGCAGCAAGCCTTCCTGACAGCATCAAAATCGGTATAATCAATGTCTCTGTAGGTGGTTGCAAAATCGAGCTTTTCGAGAAAGACAGTTATGAATCCTATGTGGAAACTGCTCCCGGATGGATGAAGGGTATGATCGCCCAGTACGATGGAAATCCTTATGGGCATATGCTTGAGTTAGCGAAAATGGCTCAAAAAGAGGGTGTGATCAAGGGAATATTACTGCATCAGGGAGAATCAAATACAGGAGACAAATCCTGGCCCAAGAAAGTAGAAGGAGTCTATGATAACTTGTTAAGTGACCTAGGCTTGGCTCCAGATTCCGTACCGCTATTGGCGGGTGAACTAGTGAGTGCCGAGCAGGGAGGCAAGTGCGCCAGTATGAACCCGATCATTGCGACCCTTCCTGATGTGATCCCAAATTCATATGTGATTTCATCAGACTGCGAGGCGATAGCCGATGGATTGCATTTCTCCGCTGCAGGCTATCGATTACTTGGTTCACGCTACGGTGAGCAAATGGCTCAGTTACTAATGAAATAATAAACTTAAAATCTTGTACCCAATCACTTTTTTTCAACCCAAACCAACCTATAACCTATGAACCGCTCAAAAAACCTCTTATTCCTATTATTCCTTATCGCAGGGCAAATCAATGCCCAGCAACTAGAAAAAGAAGCTCCAGCTGGTTTTGACCAAGCCCGAGAGGGAATTCCTCATGGTAAGATCGAGACCATTACCTACAACTCTACAACGGTAGGAAATGACAGAAAAGCCACAGTTTACACTCCTCCTGGTTTTTCTGAAAAAGAAAAATATCCGGTGCTCTATCTACTTCATGGCATAGGTGGGGATGAAAAAGAGTGGTTAAACGGTGGACATCGTGAGATCATCCTCGACAATCTATACGCTGATGGGAAACTGAAACCCATGATCGTCATCATGCCAAACGGCAGGGCAATGAAGGATGACAGTGCCGGAGGCAATATCATGGCCCCGGACAAAGTTCAGGCCTTTGCGACATTCGAGCAGGATTTGCTAAATGACCTGATTCCCTATGTGGAAAATCACTTTCCTGTACTTACCAATAGAGAAAACCGTGCAATTGCCGGACTTTCCATGGGGGGAGGACAGTCACTTAATTTTGGCTTAGGCAATTTGGACAAGTTTGCTTGGGTAGGTGGATTTTCCTCTGCTCCAAACACCAAGGAACCACAAGTTTTGGTGCCCGATCCCGAGAAGGCAAAGGAAATGCTGAAACTGCTTTGGATTTCCTGCGGGGATGCAGACGGCTTGCTGAGATTCTCTTCGCGAACCCATCAGTATCTGGTTGAAAAGGATGTGCCGCATATCTACTATTTGGAGAGTGGTGGCCATGACTTCAAGGTTTGGAAAAACGGTTTGTACATGTTTTCCCAGCTGCTTTTCAAACCTGTGGACCAATCCAAGTTTGGTTTATACAGTCCGCTAGACATCAATGTAGCCAAGTAAAGTATACTCACCATGATTCCGTCCAATGGCGAGATACGCAATCACATCATGACCTGAAGTTGAGAGATTACTTTCGGCAGAGACGTTCCATTTTGAGGATGGGTATAATCGTTTGGAAAGATAGCCCTTTACCTACTCCATCGACAGTAATGCAAAGGTAGATGTACCATTCGTCAGTTTTGTTCTTTTCTGGATCGCTTCAAAAAGAGGAGATCAAACCGAAGCTTTTTTCTAGTATGACGTACTGTTTTTAGGTTAGTAAAACTCAAAAAACAAGCTCTAAATCACAACATTTTCACGTATTGAACATGTTGAAAATCAATATACTATACCACTTTCAGTGCGTCTTTTTTTTTCGAATGACCGAACTACACGAATGACGCACTGGGATTACAGGCAATTGTGAAGATTTTACGGGTTCAGCCAATAAAAAAGCCCGTAAAACGATTGTTTACAGGCTCTTCCTTTCCACTGGTGCTAATTGATTGAAATCCTGCAATTCACAGAAAATCAGTTAATTAGCTTATTTAAAGGGCTAAAAAAAAGGAGCTACCGATTTTTCAATCCCGTAACTCCTTGTTTTTCAGTGCATTAATGGCAGAGAGTGGGGGATTCGAACCCCCGGTACAGTTTAACCCGTACGACAGTTTAGCAAACTGTTGGTTTCAGCCACTCACCCAACTCTCTAATCCTGTTTAGCGTCTCCGCTAAAGTGTTGCAAATATAATCCAATTGGAAAGATTTAAACAAGTATCTGCAAACAATCGGCCTTAGTTTCCGAGAATCTCAATTAAACCCTTGGAAATCAACTTGAATATTTCGGCGTATTCGATGCATTTCTGCATCATGGATTTGGATTGGGGGTTGGAGCCTATTTTTTAGCAGATTCGAGAAAATACTATTAGCCGAAAAGGCTTGGATGCTTCGGAAAAATCCATGTTTTGACTTGCAGCGTCGGTAGTTTTTGGATTAGATTCGCCGACTCTTGTGATATGAGCGTAAGTGCTGGGGGACTTTCCTCTAAGTTTGGCTCGATCATTTAAGGGATATATATTTGGCGGAGAAAATGGTCTCATTTTTTGGCGCCTAATTTGAAAAATACCCTGTACTGGGTATTTTTCAGTAGTTGCCGAAGCCTACTTTTATGGAAATTCTATCTCATTATGATTATTCAGACTTCTAAATGTGATTTTTTAATCGAAGAATGTGGCAGAAAGGATGGTTGTGTATTTATCTATTCCGAAAACTTGGAGGAAATACAGCGGCTATTTGGCTCTTTTGAGACAGAGTATGCTTCAAAAGGGGATTGGAAATATAGGGTTTCAATTTGCAAGCAGGACTTGGCAAATGCACTGATATTGATGGTCAAGGAGGTAAACTACCAAGAATTTTGCCCCATCAAATTTCAGCAGGCATGATTTGAGCAGTCTAGCCCACCTTTGGTTCAAAAATGCTTTTTAATCCATTTTGGGATGAAAAGCATTTTTCATTTTAGCTTCTTCTTTTTTATGCTTGTTTTGAAATTTTATCCTGAATAGGGTAAATTTTTGGTATTAAATTTTATCATACGAATCTTTTTCGTGATAAAATTTTTCGTGATTTTTGATGCCATCCCGCATATTACCTGAAATCAGTCTTGATTAGTACAAAGAATCTCGAAAATCTCATTCCGGATTTCCTCATGGAATCCGGTTTCTTTCACGTGGTGATCGTCGATGTCGAAGGACAGGTACTGATGCATAATCGGGATTTTGCAAAAGTTGACGGATTGCCTGGTCAAACCCAATTTGCCGACTTCTTGACACCAAATTCTGCGGCAGAATTCAATTATTCCCTGGAACTGTTGCTTAGCTCACCAAAGACTAGAAGAGATTTGATGCTGGAGCATTCTGTTGGAGGTGGAGGCAAGGCCTCCAGGGTGTGGTGGGAATTTTCTGTGATCACCAACCCGGAGATGGATTTGTCCGGAATTCTCGGAATCGGAGTTGGGATGCAGTTTTTGGAGCAGGAGATGCCGTGGGACAACCTTGTCGATGTCCTTGGGTTTGGCAAAATAGCGCTTGATAAAGACTTCCGGATTTTGAATTGGGATGATCGGATCCTGCAATGGTTTGATGCGGACGGAGAAAATTGGAAAGGAAGCAAACTGATGAAGGCGCCCGCCTTCAAAGGATTGGCTCAACTCAATGAGATGCTTGGCCAAGTATCCAATGAGAAGAATCCAAAATGCTTTATGGTAGAATCTCACACTTCTCCTGTGCCGGCATTTGCAGCTCTTCTTGCTGTGAGTCCCGAAGGCTACCACTTGTTTTTAGTTCCAAAGGAAATCCAATCCCAAAAGCAAGCCGAAAAACCGGCTATTCCAACCAATGTTTTGGCTAGCCTGCCAGGAGCGGTTTTTGTTTTGAACAAGGCTGGCAAGCTTTCCCAAATAAACCAACAAGGGAAGAACCTCGGCAGGATTTGGAAGGGCAGGGCCTATTCAGAGGGATTTTCTCTCACTTTTCCATGCCAGCCCAATCGTTTTTCCAAGCTCCTAAGGGCGATAGATAGTGCGAACAACGGCTTGGCAACCGACTTGGAGTTGAAGATGTTGATGCCAGATCAGGAGTTCCAGTTTTGGGATGCCTATGTCAGACCCATTCCGGGCGGAATCGACTCCCCGGAAGGTGTATTAATACAGGTCTTCGATTCAAGCAAGATCAAAAAGCAGATATTCCAAGTAGACCGTGAAAATGAAAGGCTGAGGGATTTGGCTTTAAGCCCCTCACATATATTAAGAGGCCCACTTTCCTCCATGATCGGTTTGTTGGATCTGATCGATTCAAAACAGCTCGACAAGGAAAATCAAAAGCTTTTTAACTATCTAAAACCGCTATCCAAAGAACTGGATCAGGTCATCAGAGATCATGCAAAAAAAATGAGCACCTTTACCTGAGGTGCTCATTTTTACTTTAATATTTTCAGTCCAACTGCTTCCAGTCCAGGGAGATTCTCTTGCCTCATGTATTGGATAAACTTAACTTCAGAGGCATTTCCCGATACCTCGAAAGGCAAGGTGTCATACATCGTAAACGTGTTTCCAAACCCTTTTCCCATCGGCTTTCCCGATTTTAAATCGAAAAGCGGTACGTTGATCAGTTTGTTGTCCAGTTCCAGTCCGCTTGTATCACTGCTGATTACGCGGATGTAGCAATTGGAAAAGGGATATTCTTCGTTGTACCGGACTGCAATGAGCTTTTTGCCGGACATCGCCTTTACTTCTTTCAAATCAAAAGCCGCCGTATCCTCTTCGCTCCAAGAGTTTGATTCGAAGGAATAAAACTCCTCAAACACCCGATCGCCATCACAGGAAAAAAGAAAGGTCAGAAACAGGATTCCAAGCCAGCCCTTCAAATTATTCATTGCCTCCATTGTTTGGGCCTTGATTTTTTCTTGGTGGAAACCGGCGTTTTCCATCTCCGGATTTGTTTCCCTGGTTTTCAGGTTTTGTACTCGGGCCTTGGTTTTCCGCTTTCGGCCCAGCATTAGGATTTGGAGCTGGCTTGGGTCGGTTTCGATTTTTGCTCTTTTTCCGTCTGGCTTCATTGCCTTCTTTTTGCTCTGCTCTGCCAGTCGCCTGGCTGTCCTGGGCCTTTGGCTGAGGAGGGGTAGGAGAGGGCTGATTCTGTCTGTTTTGAGGCTTTTGACTTTGGGGTTTTGCTCCTTGGGGTTTGGCAGCGGGAGTTCGTGGCTGTTGCGCCGGCTTGGCTGCAACTTCCGAAGTCGCTTGATCTCCCTGAGGTCTGTTTCTTGGTTTTTTCTTCTTTTTCTTTTTGGAAAACTTCTTGTCCAAAAGCTCAAGTTCACGTGTAGACTGCGCGGCTAAGTCTTCCAAATCAGTTGATTTGTCGACCTGAAGGTTGAATACCTTGATGCCTTTCTCGTTAAGTATCTGAATTTCCCGAACCCTGTCGCAGGTGATGCTATGCCAGTCGTTGTCGTTGTTGTAGCTGAACCACATCAGTCTTCGGAAGATGTCGGTCTTTTGGAGTTTAGCAGACCCTGCTTCGGTTTGCAGGGGTTTGTCCACCTGGGGGATGTCTTTGATCGCATCCATATAGGTGTCCAACTCATAATTGAGACAGCACTTAAGCCTTCCGCATTGTCCGCTGAGTTTGCCTGGGTTCAAGGACAGATTTTGATAGCGGGCAGCAGAGGTTGTCACGTTTTTGAAGTCTACCAACCATGTGGAACAGCATAGCTCCCGACCGCACACGCCAATCCCGCCTAATCGACCTGCTTCCTGGCGGAGCGAGATCTGCCGCATTTCCACCCGGATCTTAAACTCTCCTGCCAAGGCTTTGATTAGTTCCCGGAAATCCACGCGGTCTTCTGCCGAGTAGTAGAAGGTTGCTTTTGAATTGTCTGCCTGATATTCCACATCCGACATTTTCATCTGAAGCTTGTATTCTTCCACGATCTGCTTGCAGCGGTAGAGTGTTGGGATTTCGCGGTTTCGCGCTTCCTCCCACTTTTCCAGATCTTTTTGATTGGCGACGCGGTAGATTCGGGTGATGTTGTCATCATCACGAACCTTGCGTTTTTGCATCTGAAGGCGCACCAATTCGCCTTGGAGAGAGACATAGCCGATATGGTGGCCGTTTGGCACGTCCACGACTACCGGGTCTCCGGTATGAAGGGTCAAGTAGTCGACGTTTCGGAAGTATTCCTTTCGACCTCCTTTAAACTTGACCTCTACAATATCAAAGTTGTCGACCTGGGGAATTCCCATGTGGGAAAGCCAGTCGAAAGAGTTCATTTTATTGCAATCGCTCGTGCCGCAGCTGCCATTGTTTTGGCAGCCGCCGGTACCTCCTGAGGAGGTGGAGCAGGTAGTACATCCAGCCATAATATATTTACAGGGCTTTCGCCTCGGTTAGTTCTTTGGGTTTAGTTCATCAATTTCAGGATATCCTGACCGATATCCCTGCGATAATAAGCTTTGTTCCAGCTTATTTTCCCAACGGTTTCAAAAGCGTTTGCCAGCGCTTCGTCGAGCCCTTTTCCAAAGCCCGTCACGGCGATTACCCTGCCCCCTTGGTTGACTATTTCCCCTTGGGAGTTTTTGGAGGTGCCTGCGTGGAAGATCACACTCTTTTCGATATTGTCGGGCAAAGAAATCGGGAAGCCTTTTTCATAGGATCCGGGGTATCCACCGCTTACCATAACCACGGTGGTGGCATATTCCGGGGAAATCTCCAGTTCGTATCGGTCTAGCGTACCGGTGGCGATTCCTTTGAGAAGGCCCACAAAATCGCTTTTGATTCGCGGCAGGACCGCTTCAGTCTCGGGGTCGCCCATGCGGACATTGTATTCGATGACCGATGGTTCGCCATCCTTGTTCATCAGGCCGATAAATAGGAAGCCTTTGTAGTCGATTTCCTCTTTCTCCAGGCCGGCAATGGTCGGCTTCACGATCTTTTCCTCGACTTTTTTGATGAAGTCTGTATTTGCGAAAATCACCGGGCTTACGGCACCCATTCCCCCGGTGTTTAATCCGGTATCGCCCTCGCCGATACGCTTGTAGTCTTTTGCCTCCGGCAATATCTTGTAGCTCTTGCCGTCGGTGGCAACAAATACGGAGAGCTCTATTCCAGAGAGAAATTCCTCGACCACGACTTTGGAGGAGGCATCGCCAAACTTTGCCTCCAACAGCATTTCTTTCAGCGAGGTTTTGGCTTCTTCCAAGGTCTGGCAGATTAGCACGCCTTTTCCGGCAGCAAGCCCATCGGCTTTCAATACGATTGGAAGGTTTTGTCTTTCGAGATAAGCCAATCCCGCTTCTATTTCATTGGCGGAGAAGGTTTCGTACGCTGCTGTGGGCACCCCATTGCGTTGCATGAAGCGTTTGGAAAAATCCTTGCTGCCTTCCAGTGTCGCTCCAAGCTGGGAAGGGCCAACAATCGGAAGTGTGGCTGTATCAGGCTGGGATTGGAGAAAGTCCACTAGTCCCTTGACAAGTGGTTCTTCAGGGCCTACCACGACTAGATCTACGGATTCGCCCAAGACAAAGCGATGGATGGCCTCGAAGTCGGTAATAGAGAGAGCGACATTTTCGGCGATGTCGGCGGTGCCGGTATTTCCTGGTGCCACGAAAAGCCTCGAGCATTCTGGGCTTTGTACGATCTTCCAAGCAAAGGCATGTTCTCTGCCTCCGCTTCCCAATAAGAGTATATTCATTGACTCGTTTCTTTTTTAGTTGGCATGTTCGGAGATGAACTTGATCCTGTAGACCCGCAGTTCGTCTTCTGCAAAGTCCTCGTCGCCAAGTTCCTCCAATGCCGATTTAATATGATCGCTTTCCGCATTCATGAAATAATCATGGAGAGTTTCTTCCCGCTCTTCGTCCATGATGTGCTGAATGTAGTAATCGATGTTTAGTTTGGTTCCGCTATAGATGATCTGCTCGATTTCTTGGAGCAGCTCACCCATTGAGATGTTGAGATTCTCGGCGATCTCATCCAGGTCGATCTTGCGGTCAATCTGCTGGATAATCGAAATCTTAACCTTGGATCGGGTTCCGGAGGTTTTCACGACTACTTCAGTGGCAGTCTCAATTTCGTTTTCCTCCACATAGGCAGTAATCAGCTTCAGGAACGGAGCCCCAAATTTGACAACTTTTCCCATACCTACACCATTTATCTGTGCAAGTTCTTCCCGGGTGGTGGGGTATACCGTTGCCATTTCTTCGAGGGACGGGTCCTGAAAGATGACATAAGGTGGGAGGTTTTTAGCTTTTGCGACGCGTTTTCGTTCAGCCTTTAGGAGCTCGAAGAGTTTCTCGTCATAAGCCGGACCTGTACTGACTTGTACCTCCACGGTTTCTGCATCCGTGAGTTTTTCATAGTCATGATCCTTGTACAAATCCACGGAATAGGGCGCATCCATAAACTCCAAGCCCTTTTTGGTGATCTTGAGAATGCCATAATTCTCGATGTCTTTTTCCAAAAGCGCCGTAATCATCGCCTGGCGTATGACCGAGGTCCAATGCTTTTCCGATTCGGCTTTTCCGTTCCCAAAAACTGGCAATTGATCGTGCTGATAGCTCTTCACATAGTCGTCGGTCTCGCCACGGATTACCTTTACCAGATGCTCTAGGCTGAATCGCTCGTTGGTTTGTTTTACCGCTTCCAAGGCAATCAAAAGATCATCCATGCCTTCAAACGTCTCCCGGTTCCGCTTGCAGTTGTCACAAAAACCGCAATCCTCGTCGAGTGTTTCCCCGAAGTAGTTCAGGATAAACTTGCGTCTGCAGACACCTGTCTCCGCATACGCTGCCATCTCCTGCAAGAGGATTTTGGCATTTTCCCGCTCGGTGACCGCCTTGTCCTTGTTAAACTTGTCCAACTTGATGATGTCCTCGTATCGGTAAAACATCAAACAATGTCCTTCCAAGCCGTCCCGCCCGGCGCGGCCCGTCTCTTGGTAGTAGCCCTCCAGCGACTTTGGAACGTCGTAGTGGATGACGTAGCGAACGTCGGGCTTGTCGATTCCCATTCCAAAAGCGATCGTGGCGACTATGACGTCCAATTCTTCGTTTAGAAAGTCATCCTGGGTTTTGATACGTACCGACGAATCCAGCCCCGCATGATAGGGAGCGGCATTGATCTGATTGACTTTCAACAGCTCGGCAATCTCTTCAACCTTTTTCCTGCTGAGGCAATAGATGATTCCAGACTTTCCCTTGTGTTGCTTGATGAACTTGATGAGGGACTTTTTGGATTCATTTTTTACTTTCGGCCTTACCTCGTAGAAAAGGTTGGTTCTGTTGAAGGACGACTTGAACAAATCCGCCTCCTCCATCTGTAGGTTGCGCTGTATGTCCTGCTGGACTTTGGGCGTAGCTGTGGCAGTCAGAGCTATGATTGGGAGGTTTGGAGCGATTTGGCCGACGATGCTCTTGATTTTGCGGTATTCTGGACGGAAATCATGTCCCCATTCAGAGATACAGTGTGCTTCGTCTATCGCTACAAAACTCAAGTGCGCCGACTTCAGAAAGGCGATGTTGTCTTCCTTAGTGAGCGATTCAGGAGCAACGTAGAGCAGCTTGGTTTTTTTCTTCAGAACCTCGTTTTTCACCTTGGTCGCTTCTGACTTGGTGAGAGTTGAGTTGAGAAAATGCGCGTTGATCCCCACGGCGTTCAATTGGTCCACCTGGTTTTTCATCAGAGCGATCAGGGGCGAGATCACGATGGCAGTGCCCTCGGTCACTACGGCTGGCAGTTGGTAGCAGAGCGACTTGCC
>CAZTJM010000154.1:0-11179 GCA_964613865.1 uncultured Limnohabitans sp.
CACACGAGTACCGCAATATACCCAGCCATCAACAAAAAAGGCAGAATCCAAAACTTCAGATTGAATCCCCTATAGATCAAGGAATTCCATTGGGAGCTCAGACTGGATTGGAAATTTTCCACCGCTTTACCCACTACCGGATCGTACTTTCCGTTGAGCGTCACTCGCTGCCCCGATGAAA
The DNA here is from genome assembly GCA_964613865.1 of uncultured Limnohabitans sp. Classification (GTDB taxonomy): domain Bacteria; phylum Bacteroidota; class Bacteroidia; order Cytophagales; family Cyclobacteriaceae; genus Algoriphagus. Next base: position 182 of record CAZTJM010000154.1, read on the forward strand.
ACAGTGTGGACAGAAGGCGAGCCTCCTCTTTTGGCAGCCCACCTCCGTCTAGCTTTTCCTGAACCAGCTCAAATTCCTTCTGCTTAAAAAGCCCAAAAAGCGACTCTTTCGTCTTTTCTTCTATCCTGAGATAGCCCTTCACCGCCAAGCTGACCAAGGAAGCGGTTACAAAGTCTTGCCAAAAAAATCCCTTGCTCACCATCCCGACAGAGGCTGGTGAAAGGTTGGCAGGCGGATCAAAAAGCGGTATCACAGTCGGTTTTGGCGGATCGATCCCGAACCTCAGCCAAGTAAATAGATAATAGGCCAACAGGAGCGCCCCGATGCCCAAAGTCAAAGCTTGGAAACCATACCGCTTCCAAAATCCAGGCGGTGGCGGAGGTGCAATGATTCCCTTGGAAAAGCCCACGGCTATGCTGAGGTTTTCGTAGGGAGCCAATGGCCCTGCTTCGAATACTACCATTTTGCTGCTGGCAGAACTTTGGCAAGCACTGGCAGTACTTCCGTATTGACCTGTATAGCATGCCTTTTGGATCAATTCAGCACCCTCGGGAAGGAAGATCTCCGCCTTTAGTTTTTCTACAGAAAATGGCCACTGCGTACCATTTACGTTCCAATACAATTCATCGTACTCATCAAAAAAACGGATTTGTTCCGGAATGGAATAGGTGATTTCATATTCATATTCTCCCGGATCCAAAAACACAGCCGACTCTCCCACATAAATCGAAAGGTGCCCATTTTCTCTTTCGGTGTGATAGGGAGAGTCAACTCCGTCCCGTTTGACGGATAAAATTGAAAAATCATTTCTGTCTGCATCGCCAATACCGTCCACGCGCGTCAGTGGAAGCGAGCGGATGATTCCGCGCTTCCCACTCAGCTCGGTCGAATAGACTATGGTCTCGGAGACGGTAACGAGTCCCGACGGATCAATGAGAATGGTGGCATTGAATTCCTCGAGCTTTTCTTCCTGCGCGAAAAGTGTCATTGACAGAAAAAACCCGAATACGACGGATGCTAGTCGCCTCATTTAGAATTTGACTTGAGGCACTGATCGTTCTACTTCGCTATCCAGCTCGAAAAACTTGGACTTAACAAATCCAAACATGTTGGCGACGATACTGCTGGGAAAGGATTCGACGAGAATGTTTTTTTCCCGAACCGTGCCGTTATAATATCTCCTGGACTTCTCGATATCCTGCTCGATGACGGAGAGTTCCTCTTGGAGTTGGAGAAAGTTTTGGTTGGCCTTTAGCTCCGGATACTGCTCTGACAAGGCAAAAAGATTGACCAAGGCCTTATTGAGTTGGTTTTCAGCCGCCTGCTGTGCTTCCACACCAGTGGCGGACTGGGCAAGGTTTCTGGCTTGGACTACTTTTTCGAAAGTCTCCTGCTCATGCTTTGCGTAGCCCTTGACGGTTTCGACCAAGTTGGGGATGAGATTGTATCGCTTCTTGAGCTGTACATCGATTCCACTCCAAGCTTCCTCCACCAGCGTCCTCAGCCTGACCAGCTTGTTGTAGATTCCAATAGCATAAAAAACCAGGAGAAGTACGAGAACTCCGATGATGATTAGTGTCATTTCCGTGCGGTTAAGTATTTAAAAATCACTTGAAGATAAAAATTTGCGGGAAGGCGAACGAATCTTGAAGCCCTTTCAAACCAAAAAATCCGCCGACAGGGCACAGACCTCGCCGGCATCATTCCAGCAAAGCCTCGCTCTATCGGCAGATTTGGGCTATCGACCCTTTCCAGAGCCTACTTAGTCGGCAATTTTACTCAATTCATTTCCAACCTCGTCAAAGGCCAGTTTCCACTCTTCCATCAGCGTTTTTGCCTCAAGTGTATAGACTACCTCCGTGCCCTCACTGATTTTTTTCACGTCATCCACACGGTATCCACCGTAGTTGGTTTTGATTTTGGAGAGCACCGCTTTGGGTAGATCAGCTTTGGAGATTTCCTCTTTTTGGCGCCGGATTTTGCCTGTCTGGTCATACCAGATCTCGTGGTCTGTTCCCAGCAACCCAATCTCAAATTCTACTTTGTAATCTCCCCCATCCATTTCCCATTCGACATCCAGTGCCTTGGGGTAGGCTTGCTGAAATTCGTTTACCACAAGTGAAGGAACTTGGCTTTGGGAAATATCCTGCGCGAATGAAAGGCTGGCAAAAAGACTCAATGCAAGAGTGGTGATTACGACGTATGTTTTCATATTAGTTTTGGTTTTAAGTTTTGGTGTAAAGTAAAAGGCTAATTCTGGAAGGATTTGGGAATCGCAAACAGGCTCCCGTTTTGTTTGCTACGGTTCATAGATCAGGCGGAAAAAAGAACTAAAGCGCTCGCCGGACTTGTGGACGGGAAAGCCGGTGACCATGCCCATAGCCAAGCGCTCATTCACCCTGATTTTGGCCTGGGGCCGGATCGTCATTGCGAAATGACCCTGATCGATCTGCTTGTTCAGCTCCACGCCAACAAAGTGGCTGGTCGCCGGGATGGAGTAAAGCAGGGAGGTGTTGATCCCCCAAGCGACTTCCGTGGAATTTTTTCCAAAATTCTTCTCTATCATGGGATAGGTGTAGACTACGGTGTGAAAGTTTTCTCCCCAGCGCTTGGCCGCGACAAAAAACGGATTGAATACCGTGCCCGAGATCAGGTTCGTTTCTCCATAGTCCTTGAAGTCTGTCAGTTCCAGAATCTGGGTATAGCCTAGCGCAAGCGTGGTCTTATGCTTGACAGAAACCAAAAATGAATACTGGGAGGAAAAGCGGAGTCCTTCCAGCTTGTTACCCGGCATCTCCTTACCGCTCCCATGGCTGGCTTTGAAAAAGTTGAAGTCGGCCTCCACCTCCAATCCCAGTCGATTGATCGGCGCAAACTCATATTCTGCCAGAAAAGTGTACTGATTGAAGCCAAACCTATCCTTAAGCTCAGCCCCAAGGTTAAGTTCCTTTTCGCCTTTCCTGGCACCCAGATCCCGAACCAAATCCATGTAGAGTGGCTCGGCATGATGGACCTTGGGGAGTTTTGTTGGGTTCTGAGCAAAACCATCAACTGAGCCAACCAAGGTAAGTGCCGAGAGCAGCAAGGCTGAAAAGTATTTTTTGATCGTTTCCATGCGGTAAAACAACCGCCGGATTTGGGAAACAATCGGGAATCAAAAAGGCGAAAGAAATAATTTTCAGGATTTTCTAAAATCTATCTCGAAACAGTGCAATCCACCCTCCATTCGGTACGAAATATCAAAGCCGTATAACATGCAAATTGCCTTGACGATAGCTAGCCCCAAGCCAGTGCCAGACTGGCTTGAGTCGGATTTGTAAAAACGATCGAAAATATGCTGCCCATCGAGCGACTCTGCTTGTCCGGTATTGGAGATCTTGATACGGCTTTCACTGAGTTCGATTTTGACAAGTCCGCCTTCGATGTTATGGAATACGGCATTCCTCAATAGATTGGATACGACCGTGATTGCGAGCGAAGGATCCATATCCACTAAAATATCGGCCTGGCTTTCCACCACAATCTGGATGCCTTTGAAATCCGCCATCTCTTCCATATCGCTGGCCGCCTGCCGGGCAATTTCACTCAGAGAGACGGTTTCGTTGTCCAAAAACTGCCTGTTTTCGATTTTCGACAGGAGCAGCAGCGACTTGTTCAGTTTTACCATTCGACCGATGATATTCAGCACTTCGGCAATGCTCTCAGCCTGCCCGCTTTCCAAAGTTCCATTTTCGATCAGGAGCTCCAGCTTGTTTGTGGCGATGGCCAGCGGCGTCTGCAGCTCGTGCGAAGCATTGCCGATGAATTGGTTTTGCTGTTCGTAGGACTCTATAGCATGCTGGAGCAAGGTGTTGACCGCCGTTTGTAGGTCTTTAAACTCCTTGATTTGGGTTTCCGCTTTAGGTTGAACTTTGCTCTTACCTATCCGATAGTTTTTCAGCTGTTCCAAAAAGTCGTAAAAAGGTCTCCATAGCCGCTGAAGCACCAGATTGTTGACAAAGACGATCGCAACCAGCAGGATCAGATAGAGCCAAATCGCTTCCAGAAAAAGCTCTTTGACCAGATCGTCCTCCTCTACCATCGGATTGATCATTTTCAGCTCGTAATATCGCCCGTCCAGCTCAAAAGCCGTGACCAGCATCCTCACTGGCTCCAGCTCGGGTACCTTATCGTCACGGTCCTGCATATAGAGCAAGGTGTCGAGATAGCCGTCCTTTGCTTCCAGGGCCTCGCGCTTCGATAGTTCCGAAATGGTGAAAAGCCCCTCGTCAAAGTCCCGTTTTGCCAGAAGGCTAGAATCTTCCGCCACGTTTCGGATTATTTGTCGCTTGTAATTTTCCAGCCCCTCGTCCACGCTCTCTTTGATCTCCCGAAGCATGTTGAAATAAAAAACAACCGCCCAAAACCCCAAAATGAGCAAGATGGAAACGGATAGGTATTTGAGGGATTGGTTGAGGAGTTTCATTTTTCGACCAACTTATAACCGATGCCGTAGATGGCCTCTATTTCAATCCCAGCGCCTGCAGATTGGAGTTTCTTTCGGAGGTTTTTGATCTGATAGTAGATGAAGTCAAAATTGTCCGCCTGGTCGATGTGGTCACCCCAGACATGTTCTGCGAGGGCATTTTTGGTGACCAAGCGGTTTTTGTTGAGTAAAAAATAATTGAGTACGTCGAATTCCTTCCGGTTCAAAGCCACATCCTTCCCTTCGACCAAAAACCGCCGTTCACCCAAGTCCAATAGAATATTCGAAAACTCGATGGCATTCCGACCCTTGAGCGTCTTTCTCCGCAAAACCGCCTTCACGCGGGCATTGAGTTCGGCGATGTGAAATGGTTTGGTTAGGTAGTCGTCCGCACCAAGCTCCAGTCCTTTCAGTTTGTCGTCCAGGGAATCTTTCGCAGAAATGATGATCACATTGCCAGACTTGCCTGTCTCCTTCAACTCATCGAGCAGACGCAGGCCACTGCCTCCGGGAAGCATGATGTCCAAGAGGACACAATCGTAGTCATATAGGGCCAATTTTTCGCTTGCGGATTCGAAGTCGTCCGCTGTCTCGATGACAAAGTGCTCCCTTCGCAACGAATCGGCCAGGGTTTTCTGCAGTTCTATCTCATCCTCTACGATCAGTACCTTCATAGCTCAAAGGTAGTTATCGAATTTGGGAAAGAATTGGGAATTTAGGCCGTTGGTAGGTTTGCTGAAAATCGAATCGGCTGGCGGCCGGGCTATTCGAGCTCCCTTCCTTCTATCCGGTTTTCCTGCGTCTCGAGCTCCAGCACCTCTCCAGCCGCTCCTGACTGGGTGAAAACCCTGAACTTCTCTCCGCCTTTTTTGGGAATAGGCTTGGAATAAATCGGGGAATTAGCGGTGGGTTCAGTGCCGTCCTGCGTGTAGCGAATGATCAGTCCGGGAGTCTGTACATTGGCAAAGATCATCCCGTCCCTCACGACCGCTCCCGGTTTGGGCACACGATGGTTGAAGCCGCCGAACATGGATTCCAATCTCGGGATCTCCCGCTGTCCCACGGCATTGGCAAAGCGATTGAAATCCTCTGCTCTCATGGATTTCATTTGCGCCTCGGTCTCCGCATTTGACCAGTCCGGGTCTCCTGCCCAAGCTCGCTCAATGTATCCAAGCATCTTGGGAAAAATATAATACTCCAGCATCTCCGGGCTTTTAATCGTCTCGGTCCACACTTGACCGGATACACCAATGATGTTCTTCTTTCCCTCTGGAGTGAGTTGGGTGAAGTTTTTGGCAACCTCCGCCCAATCCCATTCTTTACCTTCTATGGTCTGGTCATGCGAGAGGTACAGCTTGCCTGGTACCGTTTTCCAAGACTGGTACAAATCCGTCACTCCGCTCCAAGTGTGTCCACGCTCGTTGGGATCCCAGTCATAGGCCAAGTCAAAGTAAAAGTTGGCACTGGAGCAGATCACGACTGGGTAGCCAGCATTGGCCAGCTTGTAGGCCATGTCTTCGCCCCCCCAGCCTGCAACTGCATTCCAGGCATAAAGCCGCCAATTCTGGTCTGCAAATTTCGGATTTGGAATCACTTGATCGCCTTGATGGGTCTGACCGATTTCTTCCCATCCACCCATTTCCAGTCCTTTTTCCTTCAGAATCTGGGCGGCTCGGAATCTGAAGTAATCATTCAGCTCCTCCTGCTTGATGTCGGGATTTTTGGCAAGAAAATCATTGCAGACCGGTGACGCTGTCCAAACGCCACGCGGCACTTCATCTCCCCCGGTATGCCAATTTTTCAGCTCCACACCCACCTGTCGGTACATGCTCTGAACCTCAGCAACCAATTTTTCATAAAATGTGTAGACCGATTCTTGACAAACGCAGACGGTATTTCCTTTAAAATTCTGTGCGGAAAGGTATTTGCTCTGGTCATTGTCTTCCGCCAAACGGTACTCCAGCGCCTCGGAAGTCTTCCCTTCCTGCATCAACCGCTGGTAGCGCTTTTCCATTGCTCGGATAGCCGCCCGAGAATGCGCGGGCACGCCAAACTCCGGTATCACCTCTATATGTCGTGCTTGGGCGTAAGTCAAAATCTCCTGAAAATCCGCAATTGTATAATAGCCAGTGCCGCTCAGGCTCTTATCTGGATCGGCGCCCGACCCATAATAAGGCCACAAAAACTCCGATTCGTCGGTGGAAAATCCGCGTCGACTCGCGAAATCAGTCAATTCGGGGAGACCGGGAATCTCCAGTCTCCAGCCTTCATCGTTGGCCAAATTGAAGTGAAAGACATTCAGCTTGTAAAAGGCCATCATATCGAGGATTTTCAGGATTTGGGATTTGGGCTGAAAATTGCGAGCCACATCCAAGAAAAACCCCCGATAGCCAAAAGCAGGGTAATCTTCTATCTCCACTTGGGGCAAAATCAGTTCTTCGCTCGGCCCAGTCCAAAATTCGGCAGGCATCATCGCCAAAAATGACTGGACACCATAAAATGCTCCTTGGGGTTGAGAGGCGGAGATGACGACATTTCGCCCGCTGATGCTGAGTTTGTATCCCTCATCAGACAGCCTAGAAGACTTTTCTATCCGAATCTGAACCGGCTCTTGAGAAGTGTTTACCTTTGGCTTGTTGGCTCTGCGCATCGTCTCTCCCAAAAAATCAGATTCCTCCGTAAACTCCGGAGCTCCTACGACTGAAAAATCGGCATTTTGGATTTTCAGGCTTTCGCCGGTGTATTTCCACGATTTGGGGCTGGGAAGAAAAGGCGGCAACTCGCTTTCGGAAAGCAGGCTCAACCCCTCGTTTCTTTCATAAGTAAGCGCAGCTGTAGGTATCGGGAGAGGTGTATCTTTAGCCATTTCGGCAAGTTGATCCGTGGAGTAGTGTTTCACCTCATAGTCCCTTACCTCAAAATGCCTCCCATCGGATCTGAGAAAAATCAGAGCTTCAGGAGCATATGAATTTTTGAGATAGGGCTCAGAAGATCGATACTCGATTCTAATCTGCTCTCCAGCGCGCAATGCCGGAGTACTTTCTTTGCCCTCCAATACAAAAAAATCACCTTGCAGATGCTTGATCTCGAGACCGGGATTGTCCACTTGGGTGGACACCGAGAGGAAAGCGGTATTGAAATAAAGCTTCCATCCAGCCTCAAGACTCTGCCCGGAGGTATTTTTCAGCACGAGTTCCGCCCGATGATAGGGCTTGTCGGTAAACTTGTTTTCGAGCAGTTTCCAAGTGGCGGAGATCTGCCCTCTCGCGGAGGTAAATGCAATCAAAAACAGAAAAACGAAAAGGAAGTTTTTTTTCATGGAGGATTTCGGCGATAGAGCTGTCAGTCTTGGACTCAGATTAAAGAAAATACCCAAAAAGTACAAAAAAGGGCTATTCCCACTTTCAGCCAATTTTTTTGGTACACTTAAATTCAGTAGCTTGATAGAGCAGATCAAAGGTATTATTTCGGATTAGGTAACCATTTTTATGCAGGCTGAACTAAACCGTAAACAATCCACGGTGTTTTTTTCGGATATCGTCGGCTATACCCGTCTGATGGGGAAAGACGAAAATGCGGCCTTTGAGCTCATGAAGGAAAATCTCGAGCTGCATCAAGAGATTCTTGACTTTTATAAGGGAAAATTGATCAAAGAATTGGGTGATGGCATACTGGCCATCTTTGAGTCTTCCATAGATGCGCTAAACGCAAGCCTCGAGATCCAAAAACGATGCATTCAGACCAATCGCTACCAGCTGAGAATCGGACTGCAGTCCGGCGAGGTCATCTTTGACCACGGGGACATCTTCGGGGACGCGGTCAATGTGGCGTCGCGCATCCAAAGCGTCTGTATCCCAAGCAGCGTAGTCTTCTCCGACCGGGTCAGCAGAGAGATCTCCAAGGAGCGTGGCTTTCAAGCCGTCAAGCTTGGAGGCTTCAACCTGAAAAATGTGGATCATACGCTGGAGCTTTATGCCCTTTCAAACGAACCGCTTGCAATACCAAAACGAGCTGACATCCTTGGGAACATTAGGTACCAAGAAAGAAATCCCTGGAAATACAGAATAGGGATTGCGGCGATCGTCGTGCTTTTGGGCGCTTTGATCTTTTCGGTGTTTTGGGATGGTCAAGTTTGGGAAAAAGACAAATCGGTGGCCGTAATGCCGTTTCGACTTGTCAAAGAAAATAAGGAATTGGAATACCTCGAAGACGGCTTGACCGAAAATGTGATAGACCAGCTTTCAAAAATCAGATCCATAAAAACCATAGCCTATGAGACAATGAAAAATTACAAAAGGTCTGAAGCACTCTTGGATAGCGTCGCAAAACAATTGGATGTAAGTGTAGTTTTGAAGGGAGACATCGAAATGCTAAACAATGCAATAAGGATAAATCTTCAGCTTGTAGATCCCATAAACAAGAAAAATATCTGGGAGGACAGTTTTGAAAGAGAAGGGAATCTCATTCCAGAACTGCAAAGTGAAATCGCCAAAGCAATTGCACAAAAATTTGATGCAATTCTTTCATTGGAGGAGTCCTCTCAAATAGGCAAGGGGGAAACCAGCAACCTTGATGCCTATGAGCAAAGACTTCAAGGAAAGGAAAACTATAGAACATATCACTCCGACAATCTCTTAGTCGCTGTCCAGCAGTTTAAAAAGGCTATCGAGCTTGATCCAAATTATGCCCTTGCTTACGCAGACCTTGCCAAAACATATGCTCAGCTATACTACTACAGTCCAGATTCACTGTTAAACCTAAGTCTTCCCGCAAGCTCGAAGTCCCTTTCCCTAGAACCCAAATTGTCTGAAGGGTATGGAGCACAAGGTCTAGCCAACTACTATCTGGGCAAAGTAGAATTCGCAAAAAATTCTTTTGAATTAGCCTTGAATTACAGCCCGACTCAAAGTGAAGCTCTTGGAAATATCGGTATAGTATACTTTTCCAGAGGCGACTTGGAGCAGACTTTAAAATATCAATTCATATCCTCCGACCGAAGGCCTGATCATTATTTGCCATATCAGATTGTAGGATGGATCTGCAGGATACTAGGAAAAAATGAGGAAGCACTTGGGTGGCTGAACAAATCACTAAGCATAAGCAAAAACCTCAACACAATAGAGTTGACGGCAACTACTCTTATTAAAAACAAGTCCCCGGAAGATGCTAGCAACTTAGTTTCAGATTATTTGAAAGATTCTATAAACCGAGACCCCTGGTCATTAAAAACTGCTGGAATTGTTGCTATGTATCTTTACGATTTCGATCTGGCCAAATCCTATTTTGAGCAATCTATTGCTCTTTACCCGGAATATAGGGCAGATCCTTTTTATGGGGTTCCGATCAATTTAGCCTATATCTACTACCAATCCGGTAAAAAAGCCAAAGCTTTGGAACTGTTGGAAAGTGTAATTAGATCCCGTCAGGACTCTATAGAGGAAGGAATGGACGACTATAATCTTTTCCTCGATCTTGCAACCGCCTACTGGATAAAACAAGACAGAAAAATGGCTTTTCAATACCTCAACGAAGCATACATCAATGGCTGGAGAGATCTCTTCTTCGTCGAAAGCAATCCGATTTTCTCAAATGCAAAATCCGACCCAGAGTATAAACGAATCATCGGTCAAATCAACACCTATCTTTCCGACCTAAATGCTCGCGACTTAGAAATACCTTCGTTGCAAAGAGGCAGATAGTTTTGGTGAACGTTTTTCCAGAATGATCAAGAAAGAAACAAGCAACCCAACCCTTTACTATGTTCACTAATCTAATTATGTAACCTTTATTTCTTTGGCACAGGATAAGTATAAATTTCTACGCTAATCCCAGGCACATTGGTCTTGGTTGTTGGGTTCCCATTGGTAAGGTGAAGAAGTCCAGCAAACAATTCTACTTATTGAAAATCCTCTTTTTCAAAAACTTAAAACAGCTTTTTCTATCGTTCATTTTTTTTCTGGTACAGGATAAAATGCATTTTCATGATATAATCCTGGTACTTTGGTCTTTTCTTGAATATCCCCCCCAGTCAGATATAATAAGCCAGCCATCAAAGCAGCTGACATTGAAGTTCCTTCCATTACTGCATAACTATCATTCGGATACGTAGAAAAAATACGGTTCCCTGGAACAACCCAATCAATAGGTGGAAGCTCATAATTTGAAAAGCCTGAAAAAACAACTTCTTGATTTGATGATTGATAGTCGAGATCTACAGATCCGATTGTATAAATATTAGTTCCTTCTACACAAGCAGGTAAAAACCTGGAAGACTGCTCACCTGCCCAAAAATATCCATTTCCTGCTGCGCTAACTATACTAACATTTAGGGCACTTGATATCGCCTGCATCTGCAGCATCAATCCATCTTGACCACAATCGGTAATTCTACCTCCCAAACTCATGGAGATTACATCACCTGCAGTCAGCCTTCCCCTTCTTGAAGCATATTCTAACGCTTCAACTACCCAAGCAAATTCAGCATATCCCTCTTGACCAAAAACTTTTAAGGAAACCAGCTTGGCACCTGGAGC
>CAZTJM010000155.1:0-3938 GCA_964613865.1 uncultured Limnohabitans sp.
ATCACGCACGGTGCTGTGAGAGGTTTGGGGTGAAATTCCCCTTACCTACTCGACTTTGTTTTTTACTTTAGACAGCCATCGGTGACTAAAGCAGCAAATATTCAACTAAAAACAAAATGTATTTTTCTGCTTTCCACCTACATTATTTTGCAATGTTATTTTGCTTTATAAATTGTCCAATTATCTTTGCCAGCGCTTAATTGCTTAAAGCCTAGTCCTTTGGGCCCACCCTTGCCCAATAATTCTTAACACTGCTTGATGAGGAGTAAATTTTATCTACTTCTTCTATGTTTTTGCTTTGCCTTTTTCTCCCAGAAAGAGGCGAATGGGCAGTGTGCCTGCGATGTCACCATCGTGGGAAACAACATCCCCAGTCGTACGATCCAATCAAATGACGTCGTCTGTATCACAGGAAGCCGAACCACGCCGATCCCGGTTCAAAACCTCAACAATATCACCCTGTGTATCCATTCGGGAGCTAGTGTAAATTCAAATCTCTTGGTAAATATTGGATCGTTGAAAGCCGTAAACAACTATGGTACATTTACGCTGTCCAATCAGCCGAACCAAAACAACTGGGTTGTCAACAATTTTGGGACGATGTCCCTCACCGCCAGCTTAAACAGTAATGCGTCAATTTTTAACCATTCCAAGCTCGATGTATCAAGTAATCCGGATATCAATGGGACATTTTCTAGTTTTGGAACATTGACAGTCAGTGGAAACATTAGATTCCAGAGCAATTCTCCAATAATTATAACAGGCACTGCCACCGTTTCAGGGCACCTTGAAAACAACTCGACGATCTCTCTGGCAGGATCACTCACTACAGGATCGCTGAAGGTAGGCAGTGGAAAAAAGATCGAGGCCCTGAACTCAAATCAATGTAACTCGATCACAGTTTCTGGTGAGTTCTACTCGGATGCCAATAACGGTATCACGGGCAACGGATTTGACTACGCTAACACCGGATCGGCATTATTTGTCAACAAAATACCGACAGGAAATGCCAACCCAAAGCTCGCAGGTGGAGCAATTTTAGGCGCATGTCCAGCGTCTGAATGTTTGAGTTCAAAGGTGATTACCACTAGCTATGGATATGACGTCCTATACATCTATAGATGTTCGGACACCTTTGTCTTGCCTAATCTTCTCGAAGGGGAAGAACTATTGGATGTCCAGGTTTTGGCCGTCGGTGGCGGAGGCGGTGGGGGTTACGGTGACGCTGCTGGAGGAGGTGGCGCCGGAGGAATAACATACAGGAAAAACCTTTCCCTCACCCCTCTCCAGCCCTATGAAGTAAAGGTCGGCAGAGGAGAATTGGGTGCAGTCAATTCGAATATGCCGGGAGTCAACGGGCAAACATCCGATTTTGGCTACTTGATGCAAGCCCTGGGAGGCGGGGGCGGCGGTTCCACCAACTTCAATAACGGCGATGGCAATTCAGGGGGCTATGGGGGTGGAGGCGCATTCAACGGTTCTACTAATGGAAAAGGTGGACAGTCACAGACAAATAATTCTAACAGAGGCGGAAATGCCGGAAATTCAGGCAATGGAAACCAACGATCTGGAGGCGGCGGCGGAGGCGCGTTTGGTCCCGGAAACAATGGAAATGGTAATAGCGGGGGCAATGGTTCTGACGGAGTATTGATCGCGTCCGGCTGCAACAACTGCGAACCATTTTCATCAATCTTGCTGGGCGTAGACCAGGGCTTTTTAGTCTCAAATGCTATCAGTAATGTTTTGGCAGCAGGCGGCGGCGGCGTGGGCAGCAACCCCGGTCAAGGAAACGGTGGCGGTATACCTTCTGCCGGAAACGGCGGGTCTTCGATTGGAGGGAATGGAAATAGAAGTGGAAAAGGAGCGAATGGTAAAAAAAACACTGGATCTGGTGGAGGAGCAGGTCGAGATGGAGGTGGAAACGGTGGAGACGGTGTCGTAGTCATCCGGATCACCTATCGGGTTTTACCTGTTGAATTTTTGACCTTCTCAGCAACTTTTGACGACCAAAACCGTTCCGGCTTATTGAGATGGACAATTGGCAAAGAATGGGAGAATTCACACTTTGAAATAGAGCGCGCGGTAAATTCCATCAAAACTTGGGAAAAAATCGGCGAAGTAGCCGGACAAGGATACTCCGAGAATCCAGTTGAGTACTTCTTTGAGGACATGACCTTGCCACCTTCAGGCGGAAATGTATTTTATCGCATCAAGCAGGTGGATTTTGACGGCAGTCACTCCTACAGCGTCACCAAGGCGGTTCAGGTACCTGCTGTAGGATCCCGAGAATCTTGGATTCTCTTTCCAAACCCAAGCGCCACCGGGGCCTCAATCCAGATACAGCCGCTTAGGACCGACTTGTATCTCGACGAAAAAATCACACTTTCCCTCATAAGTTCCATCGGTGAAGTGAAAAGTCGACAGGTGATCTCTCCCAACGAAGCATCCATTTTACTCTCGGATTGGCTAGCTCCCTACCCTCCGGGGATATACATTGTACAAATTCTGTGGGGTTCACAATCTCAGCAGCTCAAGGTGGTTAGAAAATAGCTTCGCCAAGTTTTAGCCTACTAGTTTTTTTTCTTCAGGTAGGGGAAGCATCCCGCTCATCATTAATCTTTGGCTTCGGTTAAATGGATCTTCGGTTTTTTTATGAACATTGATCCATTGCAAGCACCCAAAAAGCTACTATAAAAAGTCACCCAGCGGTTTGAGAATGCGGGTGGAACTACCATCCTCCCGATTTTTTTGGCCCTCGCAATCAAGTACAACTTGGTATCAGATCCAGATTAACGGAGAAGAAAATATTTCCAAATTGAAATATCTTGGAAAATACCATTATATTTAAAATACGTTTTTTTGAGTATAAAATTCACCCAAGCTCCGATTTAATTCTATGAGGAAAGTTCTGCTTTCTTTCATTACACTTTTTCTGATTTTGGTCGGCTGGGAGGCGTATGGGCAGAGTCAGACGTTTAATTCCTCCGGAATATTTACTGTACCAGATAAAATAACTAGTGTAAATGTCCAGCTATGGGGTGCTGGCGGAGGCGGAGGATTCACTGGAAACAACCAAGGAGCTGGAGGTGGCGGAGGTGGAGCATTTCTTCAAATAAATTCATTTTTAGTTTCACCTGGGTCTATTTCTGTTACCATTGGATCGGGTGGAATTGGACAATCATCTTCTGGCGCCGCAGGTTCCGGTGGAAATACAATATTTGGAACACTTACCGCAAATGGGGGTGGGGCGGCTAATGTTGTGAATAGAGGAATAGGTGGAGCCGCTGCTGCAAGTGGTACCATCCGGTTTTCTGGAGGAAATGGGGCTAATGGCCCTGGTTCAAATAATTCTGCAGGGGGAGGAGGAGGAGCTGGAGCAGGACCATCAGGAAATGGCGAACCTGGAACAGTAAGTTCAGGTGGGAATGGTACAAATGGCGGAGGGGCTGGTGGAAATGGAGGTTCAAGCTCTGGTCAAAATGGGTTTCCTGGAAATGCGCCAGGTGGTGGCGGTGGTGGTGAAGGAAGAAATAATTCAATTGGAGGAACAGGAGGAAATGGTAGAGTGATTGTTTCATGGTCTTGTTCCACTACAATTACCTCAGGAATTAATTCGAATAACCCTACTATATGCCAAGGAACTGGCATAGGCCCAATTACCTATGTAATTGCCGGTGCTTATGGTGCCACAATTACAGGCTTACCAACAGGTGTAACCGCGTCCTATGTGAATGGAGATTTGACTATAACCGGAACTCCGACAGTAACAGGAACTTTCGCATATACAATTACACCGACTGGAAGTTGTACTTCATCTACGGCTACAGGGACAATAACCGTAAATCCTGTTACTTCCATTGCCTCCCAAAGTACACCTACTCAAACCCAGTGTATTGCAGTTTCTTTTAGCCCAATGACTGTGACCGCAGGAGGAACCG
>CAZTJM010000155.1:4038-11173 GCA_964613865.1 uncultured Limnohabitans sp.
GGCCTTTTACCTACCAATGGTATAGCAATACCTCCGCCTCCAATTCTGGTGGAACTGCTGTATCCGGAGCAACTTCAGCCTCCTTTACCCCTCCTTCCACTTCTGCAGGAACCCTTTATTATTATGCGGTCGTTACGGGGGCTTGTGGATCTCCTGCTACTTCGGCAGTTTCTGGAGCAATCGTTGTCAATCCCGCAACTTCCATTGCCTCCCAAAGTACACCTAGCCAAACCCAGTGTATTGGAGCTTCTTTTAGCCCAATGACTGTGACCGCAGGAGGAACCGGGCCTTTTACCTACCAATGGTATAGCAATACCTCCGCCTCCAATTCTGGTGGAACAGCTGTATCCGGAGCAACTTCAGCCTCCTTTACCCCTCCTTCCACATCTGCAGGAACCCTTTATTATTATGCGGTCGTTACGGGGGCTTGTGGATCGTCAACTTCAGCTGTTTCTGGGGAAATTATAGTTAACCCCTCTACTGATATCACAAGTGAAAATTTATCAAACCAAAGAATTTGCGAAGGTCAATCCTTTAGCCCAATATCAGTTATTGCCACTGGCGTTGGAACTTTGAGCTATCAGTGGTACCAAAATAATAGTGCATCCTCTATTGGAGCCATACCTGTCGCCACTTCCAATTCATATACTCCTTCTGCTTCATCAATCGGTACCTATTATTACTATGTTGTGGTTTCAAGTGATTGTGGACCTGATGCCCAATCAAGCTATATGCAAGCCACAGTGGAGCCAATTACGAATATTACCACAGAGCCAGACACTTCAGATGACATTGAATGTTTTGGAGACGGTTTTGATCCATTGACTGTCATAGCAGAAGGCGCAGATTTGACTTATCAATGGTACTCGGTACCAACTCCGGTTAATTCCGGCGGTGTTGAAGTTCCTGGAGCTACGTTAAGCAGTTTTACACCTCCATCTACTAACCTCGGAATTTCGTACTACTACGTGGTGGTTTCTGGATATTGTAGTTCGGACACTTCTGTGGTTTCCGGAGAATACGAAGTTACCCCCCCACAAACCACCATTGTCCAGCATCCCTCCACAACTAGCCACACGGTCTGTCTAGGAGCGCCTATACCTACCTTAACAGTAGAAGTAGATGGAGAAATTACCCTAATTGGAGACTTTGAATACCAATGGTATAGTAACTCTTCTCCTACAAATACTGGAGGAACCTTAATTCCAGGAGCAACAGATCCTGATTTCACCCCACCATCTTCCAATGTCGGAACTTTGTATTATTATGCAACTGGTAGAAGTGATTGCGGCACTGTACCAACAGCGGTTTCAGGAGCAATTACAGTATATCCACCTCCAGCTGTAACCAATCCAGCTACAGCAAGTACCTGTAGCGGGGTAGGTCCAAATATTTCATTAACAGCAAGCGTTCCGAGTAGTTTCTCTTGGACGATTGGAACTATTACGGGCGGAATAACTGGAGCAAGTGCAGGATCAGGTACAACCATTAATCAGACACTAACTAATCCAAGTAACACAAATACTGGTATAGTTCAATATGTAGTTACACCTACTTCTATAACGGGGTCATGCCTAGGTGCTCCATACACGATAACTGTAACGGTAAATCCAACACCAGCTGTAACCAATCCAGCTACAGCAAGTACCTGTAGTGGAACAGGTCCAAATATTTCATTGACGGCAAGCGTTCCGAGTAGTTTTTCATGGACGATTGGAACTATCACAGGCGGGGTAACTGGGGCAAGTGCAGGATCAGGTGCAACCATCAATCAGACACTAACTAATCCAAGTAATGCAACTGCTGGTACAGTTCAATATATAGTCACACCTACATCTACAACAGGGTCATGTCCAGGTGTCCCATACACCATAACGGTAACGGTAGATCCACAGCCAACTGTAACAAATTCGACATTAACGCAGACTATCTGTTCAGGAGCTAGTACAACAGCTGTTCCGCTTACTTCTACTGTTGCCGGAACTACCTTCAATTGGACCGCTAGTGCAACAGCTGGAGTTTCTGGGTTTACACCAAGTGGTACTGGGCCAATCCCAGTTGAAACTATTTCAACCACTGGTACTACCCAAGGAACTGTCACCTATGTAATCACTCCGACTGCCAATGGCTGTTCTGGACCTTCGGTAAATTATACTGTGTTAGTTAATCCTATTCCAACAGTCACCAATTCTGTTTTAACGCAGACCATTTGTTCAGGAGCTAGTACAACGTCAGTTCCGCTTACCTCTGATGTTGCCGGAACTATCTTCTCTTGGACCGCCAGTGCTACAGCTGGGGTTTCTGGGTTTACGCCAAGTGGTAGTGGACCAATCCCTGTTCAAAACATTTCAACAACAGCTACAACTCAAGGAACTGTCACCTATATAATTACTCCGACAGCGAATGGATGTACTGGTCCAACTACCAGTTATACTGTATTGGTTAATCCATTAGCAACCGTCGGCCCTACCTCCGTAGCTTTCCCAAGCGTTTGTATCAGTTCACCAGTTTTATCACCGTTCACACAATCAACTACTGGAGTTACATCAATAGAAACCCCATCTGGTTTACCGCCTGGCATCACCGCCGTTTTTAACTCAACGACTGGAAATATTGAATTCTCCGGAACTGCAACAACCACGGGCCTCTATTCCTATAGCATTCCTCTGACTGGTAACTGTATTAATGGCTTGACTGCAACGGGGACCATCGACGTCACCCCAATATATAACATCACTGATATCTCATCAGTATCCGCTACCTCTATCGGGGGTACTGCTACCGTATTTTTCTACGGTGATCCTACTTCTATGTTGAACGGGACGTACGAGATCTCCTATCAGATCAAGCAGGCAAATGGGCTTTTCACCACACATACCGCCATAGCTACCGTTTCTAATGGAAGGGGCACCTTTAGTACCGTTCCGATTATGAGCAATGTAGACACATACACGGTACAACTTTTAAGTATAAAAAAATCCACGGACGTATGTACCATTATGTTACCATCACCGCCAACAACTTACTTTGGTGTGTGTTCCGCGGTTTACAGCTCAAATAGCACTTTTTATGTCCCTGCTAATGTATACAGCATCACTATTGAGGTCTATGGATCTGGAGGCGGTGGCGGGAATACAAGTGGAGCGGGTGGCGGAGGCTATTCTATTCGTACGAATATTCCGGTAACTCCAGGAGAGGCGATAGGGGTATTTGTTGGACAAGGGGGGGCTAGAGGCGGAAACAATGGTGGAGTATCTTATGCGACGAGGGATTCAAATATTGCAAATCAATTGGGGAATAGCTTAGTTTTTGCAAATGGTGGACTTGGAAATGGAGTTGGTGGAACCTTTGATAGTAGATTTTCTGGTGAAAATGGAGATAATGCAACTGGTTCAAATGGAGGAGATGCTGGTGGACCACTGGGAAATCTAACTGGAGGCCAAACTCGAGCAGACGGAAAGTCACCCGGAGGAGGAGGAACTAGAGCTCAAGGCCAAGATGGAAACGGAGGCACCGGACTGATCGTCATTTCTTATTCCTGTCCTGATGCTGATAATACAGATTGCATTAAAGTTATTGACGATGGTTCTAAATCCGGCACCACAATTATCGAGTATATCTGCAACGACACCTGGGTCGCACCTGAGGGGCTGGCAAGTTTTACCGTTATTGTCGGCAGTGGCGGAGGCGGAGGAGGTAGCGGTTTCGGCTCAGGAGGCGGTGGGTCTGGTGCTCTAATTAGACAATCGTTTACGACGACCAACCCGTATGGATTACCCGCTGGGACATCATTCCCCATCACTGTTGGTACTGGTGGCAATGGTGCGTCCGCGCCAAACACATCTGGAGCTAGCGGCAATCCATCTTCTTTTACGGGCAACATCGACGGAAGCCCAATTAGTATTGTAGTAGCTGGAGGTGGAGGTGGTGGATCCCAAAGCTCGATCCCTGGCGCGGTCGGAGCCTCTGGGGGTGGAGGTGGGGCAAGACCAAATCCGAGTGGCCAATTTGGCACTGGGGGCGCTTCTATTCCAATTTCCTACTCAGGAACTAATGTAACCTTATTTCAAGGTAACTCAGGTGGGAATGGTGACTATAGCTCATCTCAAAACGCGATTGCTGGGGGTGGCGGTGGAGGCTTGGTACCATTCACAAGTTCTGATCGTCCGGATGGAAAAGCAGCAGGAAATGGCCAAGGTGAAGGAGGAGACGGAGGAAAAGGAGTGACGCTCACTATGGGGGACTCGCTAAGGTATTATGGTGCTGGAGGTGGTGGAATAGGTGAATATTTCAATGGGACTGAAAAAGTTGGTATTGGAGGGTCTGCAAATGGAGTAAAATTGGGAGGAGATGGAAATCTTGACAGTCCAACGTCCATAGGTGGCAATGGAATTAACAAAACCGGTTCTGGTGGAGGAGCTGGTTATGGAGGTGGTGGAAAAGGAGGTGATGGTGTCGTTTATATTTATTTTGCCAACTACCGCATCCTCTCCGTAGAATACCTCCATTTTGACGCCAATTACAATCCAAGGTCCCGAACCGGTGAACTGACTTGGGCTACAGCTAAGGAATGGGAAAATTCCCATTTCGAAATAGAGCGGGCGATAAATTCCGTAGCAACTTGGGCAAGCATCGGCAGCGTCAATGGTGCAGGATACTCCGATACTCCTTTGTCATACGAGTTTGAAGACGAAAGGCTACCTGCTAGCGGAGGAAATATATTCTATCGACTCAAGCAGGTAAACCTAGACGGGACTTTCTCCTACTCTGTCACGCGGGCCATTAATGTCGAGGCCGTGGAGGGAAGGACAAAATGGATAGCCTACCCCAATCCCAGCAAAGGGAACAATATTCAAATCGCTCCGCGAGATGCTTCAACACTTTCTGAGGAGTTCCCCATCAGTGTAGTATTGGCCAACAGCCTCGGTCAGACGGAAAATATCCCAGGATCAACACTGGAGCAAATCAACCAAAACCTACAAAGGGCTCTTAGCCAAAACGCCCCTGGCGTCTATTTGATCCATATTCTCCATGGAAACAACATGGAAACACTCCGGATTATAAAAATTTAAAATTCATTTTTTTGTATTTGAAATAAATCAAATACTTTTGCGGCGGAATTGACCCACCCTCATCTCCGAACACAAAAATAAAAACTTAATCCCCTACGTATCAGAATATTATTACGGCGAATATGTATATTTCCGCCAATTTCGGACGAATTTCTACTTAAAAACGACATATACAATATATAATTCCTTTTTCCGTAAAGAAAAACCATTATTCTGACCACATAAATTATCACAATGAAAAAGTATGCACTTGCCGTCCTTATTGCAGCAGGCTTCCTTTCCTCCTGCCAAGACAATGAAGACCCCTCCACCATCCTTATCAGCACCGACCGCGAAACACTGAGCAAGCGGATTTCCCTTGAGGGTACAGGCGTAGTTTCCCTGATCGATCCCAATGCCCCCGCTGGCCGGATCATGGAGACCTCCTCAGAACTCCCTCTAGTCCTTATCTCCCAAGTGCCGGGCCCGGAATATGAAGGACAAAGACTTCGCGCCACCCATGTCGACATCGATGGGGACTTTGCCTACGTCGGATACAATTTGGAAGGCGAGCGCTACCTCGGAGCAGTCGAAGTCTTCAACATCTCCGATGCCTACCACCCCCAAATCGTCTCCCAAGCCATCTTCACCGATGCAGAGGTCAGCTCCCTGGAGTATTCCAACGGGACGCTCTACCTTGCCATGGCAGTGGATGTGGACGGCAGCCAGGATGTAAGCTCTCCAGCCAACCTCGCAACTGTAGCGGTATCCGGGGGCAATTTTACCTCCGACTTCCGCTTTACCTCTGTGCCGGGCTATGTGGCTACAGATGTGACCCGCACGCAAAACGCTACCGCCATCACCAGCGGCAACGACGGGATCCTGGGCTTAGTTGACAATGCTGGCACAGTCACCAGCGAAGTAGCAATTCCGGATCTCAGGGGAGTCGCCTTTGGAAACAACAGACTGGCTGTGCTGAGTGGTACGGAAGGAGCCAAAGTCCTCAATCCGGACAATCTGAGCACTACGGCTACCATCGCCCTCTCACCATTCACGCCCGAGTCTAAGCGGACGATCTCCATCAACGACAGCCGCGTGTACATCGCCGAGGGAGTCAACGGAGCGGGAATTTACAGGCTTGACAACGGCGCATCACTAGCCAAATTGCCGATCCCCATCAATCCTGAAGACACCGATCCAAGCGATGTGGTTACCAACGCTGTATCGGTGGACAATTCTTTGCTGTTCATGGCCAATGGTGCTGCTGGTGTATCGATTTCCGACGTGACTTCCACGGATGCCATCAAGTCTTTCGGCATCCTGGACTTGGACGGCTCATCCAACTTCGTAAGAAATGAGGAAAACTTTGTCTTCGTCGCCACAGGAACCGGCGGGTTGCAGATCCTAAAAATCAACAAAGCGGATGGCAACACCACCGCTCCCTCTTGCGCAGGGCTTCCTTCCTATCCCGGCGACTATTGGCTAAATGTAAACAGCAACGAAACCAAAGCTTATGGGGGTTCCGCTTCCATCGGCGGGATCAACAACAACGCCAACTTTCTCTTCTGCGGTGCTTTGGCTGTACTCGACCAGTTCAACCTCAATGGCAACTCGGTGACCGAGGTATATGGATCGCTGGCCTTTGGCCGATACAATGCCGGAACCACGATGAACGTAAACTCCACCCTGAAACTCTCCGGCTCGATTGTCATCTACGGAGACCTTAACCTCAACAGCGGAGCCAAACTGGAATTTGTCGGAAGCGGCAACTCGATCACTATCTACGGACGGGTCAATAAAAACAGTGGAGTCACCATCACAGGCGACTTTACGGATACGGAAGGAAAACTGAAGTAAGCTATAGATCCAATCAAATATAAAGAGGCTGTCTCAAAAGGCCTGATTGGTCAGCCTGAGCACTGGAGCTACGGGAGTGGCGTATATCGAATGCGATTTACAGTGAGTAAAGCCGCATTTCGACTTCGCTACCAATGACAGATTACGTTAAATTTTGTTTTTGCTAATTATTCAAAATTATATTCCAACTTCATGAAGCGTGATTTCTCGCCATGAACTAGTTAATA
>CAZTJM010000156.1:0-11082 GCA_964613865.1 uncultured Limnohabitans sp.
GTGAGAGGCGCACCTCGCCAGAGAGATCTGGAGAGGCCGTCTACTCGATTGCACTGCCTGTCCCGACTTTTTCGGGAAAACCGGTGAGGTGCCTATGGGGATTGAGTCGGGATTTCAGTTGGATTTGTAGGTCCTTTCAGCTGAAAAAGTTTCTTCAGTGAGCATCCCCCAATAGATAGGACAGATTTTCTATAGCTTCCAGTATACATAGGCTGGTTGAGTTTTCCATATTTCCACACCTGAAAATTCCTTCTTAGATTTTCAGGTGTGGGAAACTGTGGAATATCAGCGTGGGTGGATTGGACTTTGCTAATAATAACGCTCAGCCCATACACACAATAGCCGATTTTTCCTCCGTACTAAATTCGTGAGAATTATTGGGAGCTAGGTTTTTAAGTGTTTTAGGCAATCATTTTTTGTAAGCCCATTTGGCTTGGCGACGAGCAAAGAAGCATAATTTTTCCAATTCCTTCCTCAGCCAATTTAGCCCGATCCGCCCACACGGGACAAGAGACTACGGCATAAAGCCGGCGCTCCCTCCCGTGCTGGTTTATTCCGTTTCCTCTTGCCCTTAGTGTCCGGCTGGGGCTGGTGCAGCTTCATAAGTATTTGTCAAACCAAAACACAAAAACTATGAAGACTGAAAGAAAAAAAGCGGCTAAGGGAAAAAGAGATTCCCGAGTTCAACCCAAAGAATCTGTTGCGGATATCTATTCGAGATTTACCGAGCTGATTGTCGATAAACTCGAAGAAGGGATTATTCCCTGGAGGCAGCCCTGGCATGACATGGGACTGCCGGCAAATTACCTGACCAAAAAGCCCTACAAGGGGATCAACCTCTGGGTTCTGCTTTCCATGAACCACCAATACCCCTATTACCTGACCTACAAGCAGGCACAGGAGCTGGGTGGGCAGGTGCGGAAAGGCGCCAAGTCCATTCCCATCTGCTATTGGAACACGACCTTCCGGGACAAGGAAACGGGCAAGGCCGTGCCGGAAAGCCAGGTGGGAGCCTATCCGCTGGACAAACTGCGACGCTCAGGGTTTCTCAAGGAATTCCGGGTGTTTCCCATCGAGCAGATCGACGGGATCGACTGGGAGTTTCCCGATGTTCCCCAAACCGACGGCTTGCCGGTGCTGGAGCGATGCCGACAGGTCTATAACGAAATGCTCAACCCTCCGGAGTTGGTGCACGGGGGAACTGAGGCCTTTTACCGGACCGACCTAGACAGGATCACCTTGCCGGAGCGCCGATTGTTCGAAAGCGGAGAGGCTTACTACGGCGTGCTTTTCCATGAGTTGGTCCATGCCAGTGGCCACGAAAGCCGGCTGGGAAGGGTGGGAGTGACGAGCCCGCAGGCCTTCGGCTCGGATACCTACAGCCGGGAGGAGCTCATCGCGGAGATGGGGGCGGGCTACCTGAACAACTACACCGGTATCCTCAACGGACAGCTGCTGGACAACTCGGCTGCGTACATCCAGTTCTGGCTGGAACGGCTCCGCAACGACAGCCACCTGCTCATCGAAGCGGCGGGGAGTGCCCAAAAGGCGGTAGACCACATCCTCATGGAATGTCCATTCTAAAGAAAAGGGGGAAACCCCTTTTTTGGTCATTGGGCTCCGCTTCGCCTCTGCGGGAAATCCGGCAGATCTTCGAGGAAGTTGTGAAGGAAGCCGGGGGCGGTAACGAAAAGGCTAGGCTGGTCTTGGTCTTCGGCAGAAACCGTTACGTTCAGTTCCTGGAATTCTTCGACGATATAAAACTCAAATTCCCCGGACAAAGTCCTCTTGACCGCTTCCTTCATCGATATTTTCCATGTTTGCCCACTTCCGTTGACACCCCCTACATGGCTGATTTGGGTTTTTTGGGAAGCTTCGCGGATTTTGTCTGAACAGAGTATTCGGAGTCTTTTCATTGCTTTTGTATTGCAAAGATGCATGTACCTTGGGAAACTCTCCAAACTTCAAATTTATTGTACTTTGGTAGTCTGCGTTCTCCATCAATCACTTTCGAATCAGCATTCAATGGATTTCAGAAAAGTCATTAAAGAATCCCTTTCCATGTTGGACAAATCAGACAAAGGGATCATCTTTCAAGACATCAACAATCAAGTCGTGCACGTAGCCGATGCTGCCTTTTACGGCAAAGAGGTTTTTCCAAAAGATCTTATCCAGATCTTGAGGACGAATTTTGCCATGTCTGGCTTTCCCATTGACGATCCACAGTTCCGAAAGGAGGTGAGAGAATTGTTGGATAATTACGAATCCGCCTTGGCCCAGAACCCAAAAAAGAAGAGATTGGCATTAGATGAGGACTTCGGAAAGATCATGTAAATAGGGGCGAAGGGATGCGCCAATACGTTCAATATACGGGCTTTTAGGGTCAAAGAAGTGTGATCCGAGTGCCTTTCGGAATGTGAACCAGTTTGTGAATGTCATTTAAATAAACATATATGTGTTTATTTAAATGACATTTCTTGTCTCCACCCATCCACCTTCCGACTTTTTTACGATAGCTTTGTGGGGTACCCAACGCAGCATGCCATGGATCTTCGCCTGAAACCTTGCCCCACGATTGCCCTTTTCCCAGCAGATACTGCCAGTACGTTGGAAATCCCCTTTTTCCGGGAGGGAATCAGCGCGGGCTTTCCCTCCCCGGCCATGGATTTTGAGGATCTGAAGATCGACCTCAACAAACACCTGGTCCGGAACCCCTCGGCAACCTTCTTCGGGAAGGTGAAGGGGCAGTCCCTGAAGAATGCAGGGATTGACGACGGAGACCTGATGGTGATCGACCGCAGCGCAGTCCCGCGCAACAACAAGATCGCGGTGGTGTTTTTGGACGGGGAGTTTACCGCCAAGCGTATCCAGAAGAAGGGGGCTGAGGTCTGGCTGATGCCGGAAAACGAAGCCTATCCCCCCATCAAAGTCCACCCCGATAACCAGTTTCTGGTCTGGGGCATCGTCACCTTCGTGATCAAAGCCTTTTAACCCATCCGCCATGTACGCCCTGGTCGACTGCAACAACTTCTATGCATCCTGCGAGCGGGTGTTCAGGCCTGATCTGAACGGCAAGCCCGTGGTCGTGCTGAGCAACAACGACGGCTGTGTCATCGCCCGCTCCAACGAGGCCAAGGCCCTGGGCATTCCCATGGGGGCACCAGCCTTTCAGTACCAGAAACTTTTCGACCAGCATTCGGTAAGTGTGTTTTCGGCCAATTTTACCCTCTACGGGGACATGAGCCGCCGGGTGATGGATATCCTCGAGTCCTACGCCACCGGGTTGGAGATCTATTCCATCGATGAGGCATTCCTGAAAATGGACGGGTTGAAAGTTGGCGATCTGCTTCGCTATGGGAGCGAAATGCGGGGGAAGGTCTTCCAGTGGACGGGCATCCCCATTTCGGTGGGCTTCGCGCCGACCAAGGCCCTGGCCAAGGTCGCCAACCGGATTGCCAAGAAATACCCCGAGCATACCGGCAACGTCTATGCGATGGACAGCGAGGAGAAAAGGGTCAAGGCCCTGAAGTGGCTGGACGTCGCGGACATCTGGGGGATAGGAAGGCAGCATGGCAAAAGGCTGGAGAAACTTGGCGTCAAAACAGCCTACGACTTCACCCGCATGAAGGACGACTGGGTGAAGAAAAATCTTTCCATCGTCGGTCTTCGGCTAAAACGGGACCTCCAAGGCATTCCCGTCTTGGGACTGGAAGCTGTTGTGGCAAAGAAGGCCATCGCCGTGACCCGGTCCTTTGACACCAACTACACCGAACTGGAGCAGATCAGGGAGCGGGTGTCGACCTTTGCCTTTACCTGTGCGGAAAAGCTGCGGAGTCAGGGAAGCAATTGCAACGCGCTGACCGTTTTTGCCTACACCAACGGCCACCGCCCAGATCTTCCCCAGTATGGAAAAAAGATCACCGTGGACCTTCCCTTTCCCACCAACTCGGGCATGGAGCTCTCCAAGTTTGCAATCGGGGCGCTGGAACGGATTTTCCGGCCGGGATTCCATTACAAAAAAGCGGGGGTGATCGTCGAGAAGTTTACCTCGGAGGAAGAACCCCAACTGAACCTGTTCCACAACAGGGATGCAAGACAGATCCCGCTCATGAAGACGGTGGATCGGCTAAACCTGCTCTATGGGAAAAAAGTCCGGCTGGCCTCGCAGGACCCGGGCAAAGTCTGGAAGATGAGGCAGGAAAAACTGTCCCCCAGGTATTCGACAAACCTGGACGAGGTGATCCGGATTATGCTGTAGTTAAATCATTCCGCCTTTTCCGCCTCCAGTTCCGGGGGCGTGGCCACATCCAGTTCCCCGGCAAGCCAAAGGTCGCGCTCGGTTCTCGATACGAGCATGGGCATGCGGAGTTTGGTGTTGTGGATTTCCCGCATGATCCCCTCCGCCTCCCGGGTTACGATGGAGAAGGTGGGAATGATTTCCCCGGTATCGGGGTCGGTCCAGTTGCTGTAGATGCCGGCGAAAGTAAACCAGGGCTCGCCTTTTTCCCGGATGCGGTACTTCTGCTTGGCCTTGCCCTTGGGATCCAGCCATTGCCACTCCACAAAACTTTCCGCAGGAATCAGGCAGCGGTTGCCGGTGTAGGAGCGGAAGCTGGGTTTTTCCTCCAAGGTTTCCAGACGGGCATTCAGCGTGTTTTTCTGGAAGGATTTGTCCTTGGACCAATGGGGAAGCAGCCCCCATTCCATCTTGGCGATGGGTTTTTCGAAGTCGTTGGTCAACACATCCAACCTGGGATGGGCAAAGCCTATATTGTAATGCTCCCCTTCAAAGGCATCCAGTTGCTTGACCCAGGGACTATAAAGCTCATCGGTCGAAAGATCAGCCAGCCATTGGCCGTCGGAAAAGAAGTAGAAGCACATCAGAAAGGGGGGCTGGTCCAGGGGCTATGTTCCCAATAGAGTTGTAGGGCAGGGAGGTAGTCATCCTGCTGTGGCGATGGATGGTGGGGACGCACTCCCTCGTGCAGATAGACCCGATCCGGTTCCTTCCTGTCGACCGTCAAGACGTTGTTTTCGAGCACCGAGCATACCGCCTCCCATTCCCCAAGGTCGGTCAAAACCGATTCATAGTTGAAATAGAAATCCCCGCCTATGGGAGGGACTGGATAATCCTCCGGGATACCGAATGAAATTTCTCCGATTGAGGTGGGTATCGAGACGGTCAACTGGTTCATGGCCTGCGATTTGAAATCAAAATAATGGATTTGTGCCTAAAAGGCAACGATGAAGAAGAATAGTGAAGCTATAACCATGGACACGGAAAACCAACCTGTTGCTGAAAGCCGCCCCACGGGAAAAACCCAGTTCAGGCATCAGTTTGATCCATAACAGAAAGCCCCGGTCACACAGTCGGAGCTTTTCTCTTAATTGCTACACCAGCTCAGGGTTTTGACAATGTTCACTCATATCCATCCAGCTTACCCAACCTGACTGAAGAGGTGCCACAGGGAATTTCGAAGCAAAAGGGGTATGTATTGGGAGAATTATGGGGCTGGATTGGGAATTGCTGATTCAACTGCTAATTTTAGTGGAAGCTCCCAAAGTTTGATTTTTGACGGAGTAGGTTTTTGGTTTTTATCGTTTTTTTTATGTCGACACACGCAGCGCTTACCCAAGGATCCAAAGGACAGACTGTATCCACCGAATCATCCGGAACGCAGGATTTTTCCAAGTCTCCCTTTCAGTTTGCCGACAAAAGGCAAGAGACGGCCGTTCAGCGACAGATTTCCGATATGGCAAACGGTAGCAACGTTCAGAAGAAAAACAAAACCGGTCTTCCTGAAGCGCTCAAGTCAGGGGTGGAGAGCCTCTCGGGCTACTCCATGGATGATGTGAGGGTCCACTACAATTCCGGCCGGCCCGCCCAGCTTCAGGCCCATGCCTTTGCCCAGGGTGCCGACATCCATATTGCCCCGGGGCAGGAAAAACACCTTCCCCACGAAGCCTGGCACGTGGTGCAGCAGAAGCAGGGACGGGTAAAGCCGACCATGCAGATGAAGGCCGGTGTGAATGTCAACGATGATTTGGGCCTCGAGAGAGAGGCGGACGTGATGGGGGCGAAGGCCCTTCAAAGGCAGATTACCGGGAAAAACATACAGTATGGGAATGCCCGTCAGGGTGTGGTGCAACGGATACGATCTGACTATGATATTCAACTTCCACCGAGTGTGCAACATCTGGTGTCGAGTTTGCAACGAAACGACGCTGTGGATCAAAGTCAAGTCGACAAGTTTGTTGATGGCTTAAAAAGGTCACAGATGGATTGGTATGAGGATACGACCTCCTCGGTGTTGGAAAGTAACCAGTGGAACAAAAGGGACTTACCGGATCCTTTTGGAGGCAGGGCACCGATGACCGTCTGGCAATGTCCAAACTGTAAACAGCCCACCACCTATCAGGGCATCCATATGGGGCATATCACGGATTGGAAACTGGAACTGAAAAAGGCGGGAGTTCAGAATACGCAGGAAGCTTTAATGGTGTATAACAACCTGCTCAATTTGCGGGTAGAATGCGCAAGTTGTAATGTAAGTCATGCCTTTGAGCAGAATGAGGAGGGTAATTTCAAGGATGTTCCCACCCAGCAGGACTTCCTGGATGTCAAAGACAAGCATAATTGGACTATCAAAGAGGCAAAAGAGAAGCATACCGAATTTTTGAAGGGCTATGAAGGGGTCAACTTGGACGAGATTGAACAGGACGACGAATTCATGGACGAAAGCCCGCAGGAATACCCCGCTGAGTTTAGCGTGATTCATCTAACCTCTGTAGGAAACATGGGGGCAAAAAGTGGCCTGATCCAAGGGAATACCCTGGTCACCTTTACAGGTGAACAACATCCGTTTTTTAAACAACTGGAAAAGGTCACTATCTACGATTCGGATAGCCAGTACCTAAAGCCTGGAGAACAGTATTGGTTAAATCCGAGTAAAAGCAAGCAAACACATTGATTGTTGTTAGCGACACTGGGATGTCATGTTTTGGCAGTAATCGCGGAAATATACCTGGGTGTTTGATCGGGAGAATTTTGTGATTTGGGTATAGGCAATGCACCCCCGGTAAAAATAACGTCAGTCATGACTGACCGAGTTTACCGGTCGATATTCCGTCTGAATGCTTGGTTTAAAAAGTCAATGAACGAAGTACGCTTAAAGTACCCAAGCGAATTCGGGATGTCCTTGGACGATTCATCTCCCAGACTGGGCGTCGCCAAGACCTTCGCGACCCGCATCGGTGGTCTCAATAAGCGGAAAGAGTTGGTCAGTCGTCTGAATGAGCGACTAAAAGCCCGCTAACCCAACAGAAAGGGCAGAAAAGAAACTTGCCCACTTCTGATAGCCCTGGTTTGGATAGGAGCCGATATAGCTGCCTAAAATCGCATGATAAAGCTTGTGATACAAACGCCGCCAATTGGACGTCTGGGCGATAGCCTTTAGCCAACCTTTGTTTGGGAAGGATTCGAAAATTATATTTTTTAAGGGAGGGAATCCAATTTGGAATTCTTGCCTAACCGGAGCCTCAAAAAGTGAAATGACCCGACAGGCATCTAAGGGCGGAGATTTGGGAGGTTATTATCACTGGGAGTTTTCGTAGTGCTTTGGAGCAATAATGAGAAATCAAATGGAGATTGACTTTAAGAAATTAAACATTTCAAGCCATGAATTGAAGATCGTCAGATCAGACAGGTCATCGGAAACGGTAGTGCTTGATACCAAGACTTATTTGCTTCACGACATTTGCCACTTTTTCGTCGAGAAGGAATTAAACACGGTTGATGGATTTTGGGGAATGCTCTCCCAAGGCTATCAGCTGGAGCAGCTTTTTGGGAAGACCAACCCCCTGACCGAAAAACTCAGAAGTATTGAGGGGATTGTTGGGGGGACTCAGTCGGTCTACTCCAAGCACATGGATGAATCAGCGTTTTGGGATTACCTCGATGCCCCTGGTTTTGACATAAGCGACTCCAATTTTCTTGACAAGGTGATCCCCCGGATCGAGGAATTCATGAACCATTGGCGCTTTTTGCCAATCGGGAAATCGATATCCTTAAAGTTCTAACCATGGAGATTTTTAATGTCGGAAATAACGGGGTGAATCTCTATTTGCTTAAATCCGCCACCCACAATTTGCTGCTTGATTCTGGTTTTCCGGGGACTTTGCATGACTTGGGAAGGGAATTGAGGAAGACAAACACCAAAATCTCAGAAATAGACTTTTTGATCGTCACACACTTCCATCCAGACCATGCGGGACTGATACAGGAGCTGAAAAACGAATCGGTAACATTCGTGATACTGGATTTCCAGGTTGCATTTATAGCTAAAATGGAGCATCAAAAAAAGAGGCTGCTCGAGAGTCGAAACTACAAGCCCCTAATCCAAACCGACAACCGTTGTATTACACTCCCCCAATCGAGAAGCTTTCTTAAGGAGCTGGGAATCCAAGGCGAGATCATTTCCACCAAAAGCCACTCGGAAGATGGACTGGCGCTGGTATTGGACAGCGGGGAGGCTTTTATTGGAGACTTGCTCTTGGAAAATGTGGCACTCGAACTAAGTGATCCCAAATCCTTGCAAGACTGGGAAAACCTGAGAAGGTTAGGGGCAAAAAAAATATATCCAAGCCATTTCAGCACGCAATAGCATTGCTAGTCCAATTTAGAAAAAAGAACACGACTTACGTTGAGAGAATAGGATCCGGAGACACAAATAGAATTGTTCATCCAGGAAGTTCGACAAAAAGAATAATGGAAGTCTTTAGTGGCAAATACGGTAAGCTAAGCATTTTTAAATTTGACTTTGAAGAAGTTCTGAATAATGACTGGGACTGTTTGAGACTGAATAAGATATTCAAACGACCGAATTACACACTAAACGACTCGGAAAAGATAACTGGACGGTATTTGTGGAATAACCTGTCCGAAGCAGCTAGGTTTTCGATGCGTCCGCAGAACAAAACAATGAAAATTGGGTTGCACGGTCTGCAGCGATTATTTCGGGAACCGAAGACTCCTGAGTTCACTTGATTTGAATAGAGTTAGGTCTGGATACGGTTACGGGTATTGCGATGCTTTGACCAGTGGGTATTCTTTAGGTTTTGGGAAATAAGAGCGGCTCCCGACTCATATTTTGGTTTGGTATAAACCCTAATAATTGGGGTTTATACTTTATTGAAAGGACATTCAACTTATTCCATTATCCCCTAGAATCTCAAGGCGGGACTCCGGATAAGATGGCGGAAAATTGACCAATGCATTTTGCGGTGCAACTTTGCTGCCCCCTTTCAATTTATGGCTGTGGGATGGGTGGGCATCTCCCCATCTGTTCCGACGTATGCCTTCAGTATTTTTTCCATTTCCTCTTTCGGTTTGGTCAGGCTAGTGTATTTGGATGGGCCGTCCAGACTGAAGATTCTGTCGTTTAGATCGAGATTGATTTCGGCGAGGCTCTTGTAGTACTCAGGATGTTGATGAAACTCTATGATAAACAGGAGTTGGTTGATATGGGCAGTGGCGCTCCGATCAGCGTCTGTGGAGTGGAAGCTGATCTCTTCGATAAGCCAGCTGACCTGGCCAGGACTGATGCTGATCCCATCTACCTCCAGCTGGAGAAGCAGTTCCTCGTGGATTTTCGCTTGAATATCCGGCAAGTCTTTGGCGGTGAGGTTTTCCAAAATAACCGAATAGTGGGTTTTTGGATTGTAAAGCAACCAATTTTTCCTTCGATTGGTAAAGAAGACCGTGGCGTTCCATTTTCCAAGAATCCCAGCGTCTCCGGCTTGCTCTTTGGGCTTGATGTACTTTTGGATCAGTTTTTCCAGTTTTTTGGTGGTGTAGATCGGGGTAGGCATTGGGAGAATGTTGATGGGTAAAGATGTACTTTTTTGACATGCGGATCTGTACATCTTTTTTCTATGGGAGGATAAGCCAGCCAAATTCAGCAGCATACCTTTTTTATATGTTCAAAACTAAGGTATATTTATGTGGACGTAATATTTTGCTTATGAGCTATTTAGATGATTGGCATTATGGGGAAAAAGAACGGATCCGGCTGTTGGAACAGCAAGCCGAAGCTGACATTAAGATCCCCCCGGGCTGTTAAAATTTTCTTCGGGATCTGTTTTTCGTTGATTGGTTTTATCATATTGGACGACTTGCTGGGGGAATCCTATCCGGTAAAGGGAACAGTAGTAGGGTATTCTTTTTCGAACTGGAGATGGGATGGGCCTCCTTCCGTAGTTTCAGACGACTATGGGAGTGATGCTTACGACGTATCGCTCAGTCTGGAATCAGGAGAGGTCGTTTCATTTTTGTGTTTTTCCTGTGATAAATCCACCTACCAAATCGGGGATTCGGATACCTTTTTGGTTACCGAGAGTTGGGTTGGGCGTCGTAGCTATTCGGAAAAGTGATGAACATGGCCTGGCCGGTAGTTCGAACACGGCATGGGCTGTTGGGAACCGAATGGACAGAGTTGACGGTCTCAGAGGAAGCCCTAGGGGCGATGTAATGTGATAAGTAAATTGGAAAAACGATGAAAACTCAGCATGGAAGAACACCTGTAGGAAAGAGTAAAAAGCCGCTAGACAAAGCCAGGCCTCAGCAGGACTTTTCTAAGCCTGCCCAACTGTGGCAGGATAACAGAGCCGAGACGCTGGTACAGCGGAAATTCCAGACGCTGACCAAGAGCAATCCACCAGTCATTGAAGCCAAAGAACATTGGCGCAGTCAGGCAAGCCAAGCCCACGAGCCACCTGTCCAAAGGGTCAGAACTCTGGATTCCAAAGCAAGGGTTTTCGAACAGAAAGATGCCGAGGAGAAAAGAGAGTTTCTTGGCAAGCATATCAAAATGCTGGAGGGTAAGGGCCTACACGATAAGGCAGAAATGCTAAAGAAAGAACTTCAAAAATATCCTCAGATGGAAGAGGGGGAAGTGCTGTTTGAATCCATAGGCACAGAACAGGAAAGAGGAACTGTCTATGCCCTGTGGACCCCGTCCGCCCATGGACCTTATCATATTTTTCCGACCAATTACGGAAATCCAACAGAAGAGGTGAATGCGG
>CAZTJM010000157.1:0-10999 GCA_964613865.1 uncultured Limnohabitans sp.
ACTTTCATAAATGGATCTGAGTGGGCAAATCCATAATCCCTCCTCTCTTCAAAAAAAGTCATCACTCCCCGATCATAGATGCTATTCCCCTGCAAATAGCTGATCGTTTCCTTGTACTCGTCATGGTTGACGGACTGAGCCGAGCTCGCAGTGGAGAACCCCAGCAATAGCAACAGTCCGGTGATTAGCTTTTTCATTTCAAAATCTGGGTATGGTTCGCGATCTTCTTGGCTCTGTCAACTTCATCCTGTGATTTCGAAAAGGTGATTTCACCATTGATTTTCCGCTCACTTAGCTTTCGGAATGCCAGCATATTGGCTGACATATCCAGCTTGTACTGCCATTTCTGAAGGACATCCCTCATTTCAAGCATGATTCTGTGATACATCAGAATCCGCTGTCCTCTTTCCATATCCAGCGTCTTTGCAAAGCCAAATCGCTCTGAAAGGGAAGCCATGTTATTGAGATACCATTGGTAGGCTCCGTGCTCTGTCATATAGCTCACCACTTCGGAAGGAACTCCCTGAAAAGCTATTGCCTCAGGATTCTCCAAAGGCCTCAGCTCCTTTTTGTAATAGAGTTGAAAAAGTGGATCGGTTGCTGAAAGCGCTCCAGAAATACGAGCCACTTCAGCATTTGCCAAGTTTTTGATCGTGTCCGAATGCTGCTTATAGTAGTCGGAAGAAATCTGCATGGCCGCAGCCAGACCCAATCTTTGGGTCTGTTCTCCAGCTGGGGACAATGGTCTACGATCTAAATCCGGATAATTGGGATGCAAAGCCCAAGTCGCATACCATAAAGGATTGGTCGGAATACCAAGAAATCTTTTGGCCTCAGGATAGAATTTGTCCTCATCCCACTGCTTAAATACCATCCGTTCCTGTTGGGCGACAATGGCTTTGTCATGAATAGGAGTTTGCCCAAAAAGATGGGAAGAGAAAAAGCTGAAGATCAAAAATGCTAGTCGGGCTTTCATTGGGTAAGGATTTTCTGTTTGATGATGATATCATTGATCAGGGCTAAATCCTTGTTGATGTAGGATTGATAGGGATTGAGTGACCTGATAAGTCCATTGGTCTTGGCCCAATAGATGCTATTCCGGGCAGAAAGAACCAAGGCAAGAATCACTTGCAATTCCTTTTGCACGGTATCCAGGAGTTCGTCCCGGACATTGTAATTCATCAGTAGATTATCCCCTTCTTTCAGGATTAGTCTTGATACTTCCGTCACCAGCCGAATGCTTCTGGACTTTGCTTGAGAAGTGTATTCTTCAGCAAAAAGAAAAAGAACTGGATTGTCGGAAGCCAATTGAAATGCTTCTGCTGAGACCGAAGTGATATCCAAAACCGTCTCCCCGATCATCTTAACCAGAATGGCATCTTTGAAGCCTTCATTTATTTGAGTCAGGGAATTGACGATCATAGTCTGCACCATCGCCAAACTGGAGGAATTGAGAATGATATCGTCCGTGTTTTGCTTTATGATATCCAAGGTTTTGTGGTAGCCTATTTCGCTGACGTTCCTCATGGCGGCATTGGCATTGACTATCGTAAAATGGTTTTGGTCAAAAACCACAGTCTGGGATTTGACCTCAATAGCGCCGAAACACAACAAAAAGAAAAGGAGCTTTTTCATCGGCTTAGGGTTTTGGCGTTTTGTATTATTTCCTCGACCAAAGCCATTTCCGTAGCCACATATCCGAGATAAGGATTGACTCCAAGCCTTCTTTCCAAATGGTGTTGCAAGGACTTGGAAGTCGTATAGGAAATTCCATTGATATCTCTCAGTTCGTCGATAATGTGTTGAAATAGTATTCTGCGCTCCGAGACTTTCATTTGGTTGACCACCCCAATGCTCGCCGAAAGACCGAGGAGGTAATTCATCAGGGAGTAGGATCTTTCCACAAAAAGCCTTTCTGTCTCTAGCGCAAAAAGCAACAAGCTTGGATCTTGTTGGCAGTAGTAAACAATCTGCTGTTGATTATCTATGATTGAGTTTACCAAGGGTTCGGCCGTTGCACCGATTCCAAAGGCATCGATCACAATAGACAGTTTGGCAAATCGTTCCTGGACAACTCGGTATTTTTCCTTCACCGAATTGACCAGATTGTTGTTTACCTCTTCATTGACAGCATTCTTCCCCTGATTTGCTTTGGCTTCTTTTTGAAGATTGTATTCAGACTTGGATTCCTCTACCAACTGATGCAACAAGGCCACATTAGTCTGAGATAAACAGATCCCAACATTTGAGAAAATAACCAAAAGAAGAGTGCAAATAGTCTTCATCGTTGCAGGGTTTTGGTTTTTCTGGCGATATCCTGTGCCACTTGAATGTCCAAATTGATATAGCCTTGAAAGGGATTTAAGGCTTTGACAAAACCCTTCATTTGGGCAAAATACATGGCACGATACATGCCATAGGTATGGGATCTAAGGATTACCATTTCAGTCAAAATCTGATTGATCAACTTCGACCTTTCCCCTGCATCCATGAGGTTATTCTCTCCTCCTTTCAAGACAAAAGAACTGACTTCCAAAGCCAATGAAGTTGCTCTCTGTTGGAATAGCGTGGCATTTCGCTCGGCAAACAACAGCAGGGCTGGATTTTCCCCGGCCAATTCAATCACCTCATTCAAATCCCCTGAAATAGCCGTCGCTATTCTTGCAATCTCCTGGACATTGGAAAGATTAGTCAAAATGGAGCTGACCTCAGAAAGTCCCTTGTAAATTTTGTCCTGCATCGTATTGACGATGGTAAGGTTTCCCGTGACCGCCAATTGTCCCCGTTCGATCAGGGTCAACCGCTCGTTGGTCGCCTTCAGCTGGGAATCAATGATTGCCGAATGAGCAGCGGTAGCCGCTGAAACAGCGGGATCAACATAAACTGTTTGGCCCAATGCCGCACCCGAGAGAAACAGCAATAGGATGGATTGCAAGGCTTTCATAAGGCTATTCGATAATTGGTGGACAACATGATTTCTCTGAGCGGATTCCCCTTCTTGTTTACCTTTTCAAAAAAGCTATGGAGAGAAACCTTTGATTCTTTGAAGTCCTCGACAAATGCATCCAAACCGTCTTGGTAGCCTCCAAAGGCATTCGTATAAATTTCCACGGCCGATTTCTCTGGCTTCTCAGTAGTGTAGGTTAGGTATTGATGCAAGGAAACCTCGACTCCATAAACCTCACCGGAAGAACCTCTTCGGATATAGACTTCCTTGAATCTCCCTCTCCCATCTTGATTGTCCAATTGGTTGATGGTGAAGATCTTTTTCCGCTCATTTTTACTGATGGAAAGTAGAGAGGCTATCTGCCCATAGTTGTCCTTGAACTTGGTCTGATCCAAGAGACAAATCGTATCGGAATTGTTGATGATGCTGTCTTTGACTACTGCATTACCGATGATATCCCCCAACTCCTGGGTGACGACAATCGCCTCTCCCCAGAATTTCCGGACTGTCTTATAGAGATAAAGGATATACCCTGCCATCAATGGGGAGGCTATTGCCTTCCAAGCCTCTTCAATGATCAAGGCCTTTCGGTATTTGCTTCGGAACCTCATTTTCTGGATGAAAACATCCATGATGATGAGCGTCACGATTGGAAAAAGAACCCTGTGTTCCTTAATGCTGTCAATCTCAAAAACCACAAAGGATTCGGTAAACAAGGATTGGTCTACCTCCTCATTCAGGAGATTTTCGAACTCACCTCCTTTGTAAAACTTCTTAAGTACAAATCGGAATTCATCGATTTCAAAACTGATTCGCTCAAGGTCCTTGATCTCTGGTATCTTTTCCAGTGCGAACTCATAAAAGCTGTTGAAGCAAAGTCTTTTGATTTTTCCTTCATCAGAAAAATAGGAGGAGTAATAAGCCGAAATCGTACTGGAAATCACGTCGGCTTCAACTTGAGAAACTGTCCCCTCAGCAGTCTTCCAAAGAAGGGAAACAAGCGTCAAGAGGTAGTCCTTTTTCTCAATATTGTACTCCTTTTCGGTGATGGCGAAAGGATTGGTGGTAATTGGCTTTTCTTCGGTGTAAGTGATGTATTTCCCCTGATAATACTGACACAAACCCGAATAGGAATGTCCCGTATCCACGATCACCACATCCATCAGCCATTTAGGATCTGGCCGATGATTCCACATACAATACTGCTCAATGAGCGCATTCATAAAGAAGGATTTTCCGGAACCGGAAGGTCCAAGAACAAACTTGTTTCGGTTGTTAATCCGATTAGTTTGCATCGGCAAATCAGCTGGGTCGATCTTCAAAGGGATTCCTTGGCGATCTGTGAAGCGGATTTGAAAGCCGCTTTCTTCATCCTTATTCAGCGATTCCTTCATGAAAAAACACAAGGCCGCGTCTGCCGTGGTCAAAAAGTAATCGTACACCTTCAGCTCTGCCGTATTGCAGGGAAGGATCGTTCGGAACAGTTCCAATTGATTATAGGAGTTCTTGTTGGCGACAATTCCCTGCTGGAATAGCGAAGACTCCACATAATTGCAAGCTGATTGGATATGCTCCTTTTTGGCGGACACGACCACATTGAAATGGCAGTTGACTAAAAGTTGGTTGTGCCGAGCTACATCTTCCAAAAGCCGATCAATGTCCTCAACACATATATTATTGGCTGGATCGGGTATTCCAGAATGTCTTTTTCGCTTCAGCTCAAGCTTGGTCCGCGTTGGTCTCTGCTCAACAATTTCAATGATCTGATTGTAAACAATGGTTTCGAAATTTGGGACATAGAACAGAAATCCCATGTTGTCAATCGGGAACCCTTTGAGGCTATCCTTGTCATTTCGCTCCAGGTGAGTCTTGACCTGTTCAGGAAGCTCAACCTTGTCAGTATCAACCAAGGTAATTGACCGAAAGGCCCGATCCCCGCTTTCCACTTGAGTTTCCTCCGAAAGCAGATTGTCCAGAACAATCCGATCCTTGTGAAAATTCATACTTAGAATCCGCTTTACATATCGGTCACTTTCTACTCGATTGAGGGCTTCCGCTTTTATTCCTGATCGCTCAAATAGGTCGGTGATCTTTCCCAGCGTTTGAATAAAATCATTCACTGACTTCTCGCTGTATCTGCCCTTGGCTCTTTTTGTGATTACCAAAAAAGTCTTCAGCGAAGTGTATTCTCTGCCTTGAAAATGCTCGTCATACTTCTGTTGCAAGTACTCCTTCGAGCGTTTTTCATGGTAGGTTTTTCTTGAAAAAATGTCCTGTTTCTGGATCAAATGCCCCTCACCCAAAATCTTGATCACATTGGTATACAGCTGGTGGAAAGCATCATACTTGGATGAGTCAGCCGAATATTGGCTTACCGGATTTTCCAGCTTGAGAATGACTCCAAAATCACCCTTCAGATTGAATAGACAATGGAATCCATTGATCTCATTTTCAATCCCCAAATAGGGCAACTTAAATTCATTCTTTTTCTTCTTGAACATCATTTGATTGATTTTAAGGAGGTCGCGATCTGAAAAACCCCTATGTATCTTGTTTTGCTGTGCAGCCCTTTTTTCTGTTGCTGGGAAGTGATGAAAAGACCTGACACAACTATCGAAATGGTGATCACACCACCCAAAACCATACTGGTCAAACTACCAATGAGTCCTCCCAACACGACCCCGATCACCAGTGAGGCAATGCCCCATCCGATAAACTTTCCTTGGAATCCACGATAAATAAGGGGTTTTTGAAGCCCCTTATAAATCGGAAATTGCTTGGCCATTAGACCCCGAAAAACGCCTTGATGATTACGCTCACCAATACCAAAAACAGGCAGGAACCACCCCAACCCATCAATTCTTTATTGATATCCTGGTCGCCGGAATTCCATTTGATGTAGACTCGAATACCTCCGATCAAGCCGACTACGGCTCCGATCACCAGACAAAGACTGGCCACGGGATCTACATAGGCGAGTAGAGAGGATTCGGCAGCTGTAATTCCCTGCACTCCTTGGGCATGTGCAGAAATTGAAACAATGGCCATTGCTAAGGCACTTGAGATCTTTTTTGTGGTTTTTTTGAACATGATTTTTGTGGTTTTGGTAAGAAAATATTTCATGGACTATATTGAATTGGTTGTATTATTTCAGGAAAGTGGAACCCCATAGAGTCCGCTGAGAAAAAAGCCGATGGTTGCGAGAAACAAACATGCTCCAAACCAGCTGATCACCTGCACATCGATATGGTGTCTACCCATTTGCCAGTTGTTATAAACCCTGAGTCCGCCAAGCAGTCCTGAAACGGCTCCGACGACAAATGCCAGTCGTGAGAGTGCGACATAGAATTTCTCCATATCCGTCTCCACATTTTTGAATTCCGACACTCCGGGAGGAGACTGAGCGATGCTTTCTGAATTCGACAAAAAGAGAAGAAGAAAGCCGCTGAATAGAAGGAATTGGTTCGCTTTCATGAATACACAATACTTTTTTTCAATTCGATTGTGCCTTCCTTGGCCAAGGCAAATAAGGAGTCGATATTGGTCACTCCTCCCGTCGACTTGACAGGATTTACGGCATTGATTTTTAT
This sequence comes from uncultured Limnohabitans sp., assembly GCA_964613865.1. GTDB lineage: Bacteria > Bacteroidota > Bacteroidia > Cytophagales > Cyclobacteriaceae > Algoriphagus. Next base: position 6,538 of record CAZTJM010000157.1, read on the forward strand.
CCCCTCTACTTTCTCTGTTTCCCTGGTCGGGTTCTTTGCAGCGGGTTTAGCTGGAGCTGCAGCTGGTAGTTCCTCTTCCTCAATTACCGTAGGCATCTCGTCAAACTCTGTCAAGTCTGACTCAAAAGTGTAAGCATCACCTTCTTGAATTCCAGCAACTCGAGGTTTGTGCAAAACATCGATGATGAGATTTGCTGCATAATAGACCAGGTAGAATAGGGCTAGGTATAAAAAGAAGTCTGTCCAAGTCATAGCTTTATTCTTCTGTGTGATTGTTTGATTTCTTTGATCAGTTCGGGATTTTCCTTCAAAAACTCCCAGCACAAAAAATTCACGAAGGAGGTCACATCCACTCTGAAAGTCGGATTCAATAATTTCAGGACCTTTTCAGTCCTGGAATCCATTCGAATCAACCGTTTGGTTTCTCCCTTTACTTCAAATTTTCTCATGCTTTCCAAAAGGCTATTGATATCTGACTCTCCCTTGGCGACAGGTTCATTTTCCAGAGGTTCTGAGGGCACTACCTCTTTGTTTTCACCGCTAGACATTTCGCCTCTGACTCCCTGAACCAGCTTATTTATATAATCACCGCTTCCCATGTGGATTCTGTTTCGATATGGTCATCAAAGAGTTTATTGAAAATTGGATCCAGAATCGGCACCAAGGTTTCGGGAGTATAGGAGGTCGTCAGTCGCTGAAAATCTATTCTGTCAGATACCGGAGAGGTGAGTTCGCCAAACTGACCCAATGCCTGGTTGACACTTTCTAGCGTTTCGTATTTGACAGAGGATTTGACCCGATTGGGAATCAGGATGATTTTGCTCGTTGGATTCACCTTTTTGACCACATAGCAAAACTCAAAAGTGCTGGTAACGCTGTACTCATCGTAGCAGAACGGGCACATGATCAATTCAGCTTCTTTGAAAACTTGGATCAGATTATCGTCATCCATTTTCCCAGCTAGGTCAATAACAGTCAATTGCGAGGGATCTTGATTTGCCTTTTTCCGGATAGACTTAAATCCCGGAATATTCGCAAGCTCGACCTCGTATAGCTTTTCATTTTCCAGCAGATCAGAATTGAGGTATTTGTTGTACAAGGACTGCTGAAAATCCATGTCAAAAACTTTCACCTTTCGATTCATTTTTTGGACTGCGAAGTTGGAAAACAGCACCGCCAGGGTGCTTTTTCCTACTCCACCTTTTTGGTTCGCAAACAGTATGATCATGCTAAAATTTTTATCTCGTGATTTCATTGTCTCCTTTTCGTTTCTTGTTCCTTCTCCTTCCGTGGACAGCTTCGTCATCCACGTCATCGGCGATATTGAGCGTCGGGAACAAGTCATTTTCGGCTTGATGCTGATTCATTGAGTGCTCGCCTGACTCATTGAAATACTTTGCCAATGCCAGCTGTTGATCGGGAGAAAGAATGTCCTTGATAGGGATTTCGCCTTGGGAGGTTTTCAAAAAGGAAATCCCATCCCGATTCTCAAATTCAAGGGAATGATATTCCATGCCCTGATGGACAGTAGGGAAATCATTGAGCGCAGATCGCAGCTTTACTTTTCCCCCAATTCGATCAACTTGTTTGGCTAGCCTTTTTTCCATGGATTGATAGGCCTTCTTCTTTCCTAATTGCTCAATCAAGCTTTTCAATGGAAATACTTCACCCCCTTTGAATATGCTCCTGCTGGAATTGTCGATGATGGAATAGCCGTAGGGTGTCTTTCCATCCTTCCCGTGAAATTTCAGTTCCACTCCAAACTTGTCTTTGAGGAAATCACCCAGATCCGAGCGATAGCCGGTAGGTTTTGGATACCTGTTGCCGCGGACCGGTTCAAAAAGTGGAATTGGATCGGCTTGATAAACCTTGGAATATTTGTCAAGAATCGCCTTCAACTGATTTGCCCTGGACTTATCCCATTTATAGGACTGGATTTTTTGCTGGATCTCAGACATCGGGATCGTTCCTTGCACCGATCCGTATTTGATCAGCTCCAGCTGCTCATTTTTTTCTCTCAGCTTGAATCCCAAGTTCTCTAGGATCATCATCCCTTGGGCCTTTGTGCTGAAATGAAACAGCTTAAGCTTCTCGACCGCCTTTCCAGCTTCGTGCTTTGGATTCAGCCTCATAATTTCATTGATCGCTTCTTGGGCCCTAATCCTTTCAAAGGAGTCGTTGATTTTCTTCCCTTCCTTGTCAATTCTGGATGAGACAATGTGAACATGATTGTTTGCGGTATCCTTGTGAAAAACAATCAGGAAGGGATTGTTACCATAGCCCATTTTGTCGATCCACTCATGGGCGATATCAGTCAGCTGCTCTTTGGAATATTCCCGTCCTTTGCAACTGATCACCGCATGGAATTGCTTGTCCTTGACAATGGCGTTTCTGTTGGAATGTGCCGTCAGAAAGTTTTTTACTTCAGCCGGTGTCACCCCTTTTGAATCTTGCAGGTATCCAAAATTCCGCAATCTGGTAAGCTCACCCTTTCCATTATTGGTCTTGTCGGTGTTGTAGTCAACCCCGTTAAAAGTACTTGTACTGGATAGAATCTTAGCCCTCATTTGATCACCTGGTATATCTGCTTTAAAACCTTGTTCATGTAGTCCCGGTATTCCAGATGCTTGGTCATCAATACCGTGTGATCGTGAAATACCTGGGGAGAAATTCGGTCTCTGTAGGTATTGGCATGCTTCGCCAATTGGTTGATATTATTGTTCACCCGAGCTTGCTCTGAAACAACTTTTTCAATCGCATTTAAGATTCCTGAGGTGTCAATGATTCTTGCTTCTGAACCTTTGAGTATTCTTCTTACCAGCTCGCTTCTCGAGATTTTAAGCCGTTTGGATTGGGCTATTATCTGAGCTTCTTGAGTCGGATGAATCCTAAATGCTACCAATTTCAAATTGGAAGCAGTGTCTTTCATCGATCTGAATTTTGAGCAAGTAATCGGATTGGCTAGGTGAAAAAAATACCTAGAACTGCGCAAAAATGATAAATAGGCATATCTGCGTATCTATATATTGATATACGCAGATATGCCTACTTGATAGGTTTACACCCGGATTTTTGAATTATGAATAGGAGTTTAGCGAGTTGATCAACTCTACTCTGTTTTTGCTCTCAGACTTTTTATAAATCGCCTGGAGGTGTTTATTTACTGTTCTTTCTGAGATAAAAAGTTTATCGGCGATCTCTTTGCTAGTAAAACCTTGGGCAGCCTGTTCGGCAACTTCGCATTCTCTTTTGGTCAAACCGAGTTCAGAGCATCTTTTGTTGAAAAAAACACTTTGATCCACCTGAATTTTCTGGTCAAATCCATTCAGTTTTTCAAAAGCCTTTCTATTTTCAAAAATCATCTTTCGAATAAACAAAAAGGTAATCACTACAAATCCAAGATTGGTAACCATTACCTCTAGGAATTGGGACGCATCGACATAGCTAAAAATCGGAAGGAAAACCCATGGACACATTGCTGCATAGCTGAGCAAAGCCTCAAGACGGTTTTGACTATTCCGATACTTTTTACGAATGAACAGGAAGATCAAAATATCCAGATAAATGGCATAAAAAACTGGAATGGCCATTCCGTACCAAATCACATTGGAAAGGTCATTCGATAAAGGAAGTAATATTGCAAATGACACAAGGAAAGGTGCTACAAAGAAAATCCAAATCCCTTTTTTTGCATGCCACTCTAAATCCTTCAATCCAAACACCTTGAAAAAGTAAAACGGAAAATAAGACCCCATCGCAAAGCCAGTTCCATAAGCCAGATTAATCTGCAGATTGATATCCAAAGAAAGGTCAGGGTCTGGAAATAGACCTCCAGCAATGTTGTAGACAATCAATAACCCGAGCAGGATCAAGTAATATTTACGGTTTCTCTCTGCCGGATTTTGGAGATATAATACCAGCTGCGAAACAAAAAAGAGCACTTCACAAACGACAAAAATGAAAGTCGCCACGTGCATATCCGTTCCAAAAACTGTCATTTCATGTCCTTTCTGTAGAAGTAAAATGGAAAACCAAATTGGTTGGAAGATGCGTAAACTGAGAATCCCAGACTCCCATACCATTTGAAATTGCGCTCGGAAGAAGTCTCCAAACAGACTGGAAGCTGCTTTTCTCTGGCCAAGTCAAGAATGGACTTCATGAGTTTGGAGCCCTCTCCCCTGCCCTGATTTTCCGGATTGACGCCGATAAACCACACATATAGAAAAGGCTCTTTGGGTTGTACGTCCTCGATGGCCGACTCCCTTTTCAAGACTTTAGAAATCCTGGGGATTCCAATTCCCCGAAGAGCAAGCTTTAGATCCCAGATCCAAAGACTGAAGGGCTTTCTCTTTTGACTTGAATATTTGATAAGGGCACAGGATGTTCCCGAATCCGAGACAAACACCTCCCCATTTTCCAGGCAGTTTTCCAAACTATACTCCATCAATACCTCCCTTCCTTT
>CAZTJM010000158.1:0-10536 GCA_964613865.1 uncultured Limnohabitans sp.
CCGGTTATACAAATTCAAAAACTCAATTGTCCGATTAATAGGGGGCTAGACCAGTCGTTGAGTAATAATTAAATATATTTTGGAGACAACTAATTATACAAAACAATAATATTCATAGAAAGGATTGACTTAAAAAAATGCGTAGCAAGATCGATTTTGATTAACCGATTTTCGAAGAGAGGAAAAAATGGAGTTTCTAATGGGAAAATTTATTCGCGATCGGTAAATGTTGGTCCTTAAAATGGAAAAAATACGGGGATGAGCACACTTGCAACAATCCAAAAAAGAATGTTGAGCGGGGTCCCGACCTTGATGTAGTCTGAAAAACGGTAGTTTCCGGGGTTGTAGATCATCGTGTTGGTCTGGTATCCCATGGGGGTCATGAAACTCAAACTTGCGGCAAAGGTGACTGCCATCAATAGCGGTCTGGAGTCCACCTCCAGAGTCGTTGCTACACTGATTGCAATGGGAGCCAGCAATGCAGCGGTAGCATTATTGGACATCACATTGGTGAGGAGGAATGTCAGGGCGAAGATCGCGCTCAAAACTATCCGTGGACCAAAAGACCCGAATAGCTCCAAGACTCCTTCGCCGATGAGCTGGGCTCCGCCTGTTTTTTCCAATGCCGCGCCCATCGACAATACCCCAGCCAGCATGAAAATAACCTTCCAATCTATAGCCTTGTAGGCTTCATCTGGGGTGATGGATCGAAGAATGACCATAGCCAAGGCGCCCGCGCTGGCGGAGAGCGTAATTGAAAATATCCCCAAGGCTGCCAAACCGATCACCAGCCCCAAAATCCCCAGAGTCAACACCACCTGGGTCTTATTCAGAATGATGTTTTTTCTGGCCGATATGAGGAGTAGGTCATCAGATTTTTGAATGGAATGAATGCTTTCCTCCGTGCCTTGGAGCAGAAGTACGTCCCCAGACTTCAGGGTGGAGCCCGCAATCAACTTGTCCAAAAGTCCTTTGCGATGTCGTATCCCGATGACCAAGACCTGGTCAAAAATATTTCTGAATCTGACCGATTTGATGCTTTCATTCACAAGAAATGAATTGGGGGTCACAATAGCCTCGAAAATCTTTTCATCCTGGTTGGCGGGGATTTGGGAATCCCAGTCCAATTCGGCCTTGATTTCCACTCCTTTGGTCTTTTTTAGACGGGCAAGGTGTTTTTGGTCAACCGTTACCCGGATGGTGTCTCCCGGCAGGACTACGGTATTGGGATAGACCTTTATTCGAGTTCCGTCTTCCCGGATGATCTGAAGCGGTTTGGTTTCCCCGTCCTTGAAGAGCTTTTGCTTTAAGATTGGCTCCTGTGACTGCTCAAACTCTTCGGTAATGGTGAGTTCTATGAGATAGCTTCCCAGATTGTAGCTATCGGTATACTCTGGCTTAGGATTTCGGGAGGGGAGTAGCCATTTGCCAGCGGTTACCATATATAATATTCCCGAGGCTAGAAAGACCAATCCCATTGCGGACATTTCAAAAACGCCAAAGGGTGGAAGGCCAGCCTCTTCGGCAATGCCACTGACCAAGATGTTGGTGCTCGTCCCCAGAAGTGTGCAAATTCCTCCCATCAGCGCCCCAAAAGACAAGGGCATCAAGAGCTTGGAAGGAGGTATTTGGTTTTTGTCACCTACCTGAAGTACAGCTGGCATCAGCAGTGCAACCACCGCGGTATCGTTGATAATTGCGGACAACAGACCTGATGTCAACATCAGACTCAGGATGAGCGTGGTTTCACTTTTTTTTGCCTGATTCCCAAGGAGCATGCTGACTTGGTCCAGGATTCCGGTCTTGAAAATCGCATGGGAAATCACAAACATCGCTGCAACTGTGATAGTTGCGGAATTTGAGAAACCTGCCAGGCCTTCCTTAAGGTCCAGAATTCCCAAAAGCATGAAAAGGACCATGACTCCGATCGCAACGGTGTCTACGGTGAATTTTTCCGTGAAAAATAAAACGACCGCGAGAAAAATAATGCCAAGTACCAACTCGGTTTCATAACCCATAACTTACATCGTGAGGTAGTTTCCTTTCTTCAATCTTTTTTTCACCTTGAAATAATTGAAGATTCCTATTCCCAAAAAGGCAAAACTCAAACCAAAAGCCAGGTAGCCCAGTTGGCTGACATGGGCAAGTTTGTTAACTTCAAAAAGCGCCGTGCCAGAAACCAAAAAGTAGAGGGAAGTCCGGATATAGGAAAGAAGCGTTCGTTCATTGGCAAGGGAGGTACGCTGGCGGGCCAAATAATCTCTGACTATTAGTTCTTGTTCAAAGTCTTTTTCCATAGTTCTATTTCTTATTTTAGGCGCATTATTCTAAATCCAAAGCTAATGAAGAAGTTATTTACAATTTTTCTAATTTTTGTCACATGTGGAATTACTGCCGCTCAGGATCTGGATTCCGCCATGAAAATTCCTGTCGACACTACCTACTGGCTGAAAGAAATCGGTGGTGGACTTAATATCAACCAGGCATCCTTTAGCAGCAACTGGACTGGTGGGGGCGTCAATTCGATTGCCTTCAGTGCGACGCTTCTCGGAAGGGCCAACTATGCCAAGGATAAATGGTCTTGGGACAATACCCTGGATCTGATCTACGGCGTAGTGAAAAACGAAGATGAAGACGGCCGAAAGTCCAATGATCGGATTTTTATCGATTCCAAAGTCGGCTATGCCATCGGCAAAAACTGGAATGTCTATTTCGGTGTAAACTTTCTGAGTCAATTCGCGGCGGGTTATGATTTTGACGAAGATCCTCGGCTTTTGATTTCGAAGTTTCTCAATCCCGGATATTTGACCACCTCATTGGGTTTTGAATACAAGCCCAACCCGGAGTTTAGCCTCAGACTGTCACCCTTTGCTCCGAGGTTTACCTTTGTCACCGACACTGATCTGTATCTGAACGTAGAAGAAAACTATGGGGTGGACATTGGAGAGACCGTGCGACAAGAGTGGCTTGCGTTCAATATACAGGCGGACTGGAACAAGAAAATTTCGGAGAACCTCGCTTTGACGATGAGGTACATGATGTATGCCAATCTGGAAACCTTGGCATTTGACACGATCGATCACAGGCTGGACTTCGGACTCACCGCAAAAATCACCAATGCGGTAAATGTAAGCCTAACCTCGCTTACGATCTATGATATTGACCAAGATGAAAAAATACAATTTAGCCAGGGTCTGTCGATCGGTTTGGCGTTCAAAAGGGGAAATTTTCCTGAGAAGAAATAAAAAAAATACAAATTATTCTTTGGGATTTTGATTTATATAGAATTGTATTATTTTTGAATTCATTGTGGTAGTTAAATAATAGTTGGTTTAGTTTTCAAATAAAGGGCAGGGGATTTTCTCCTGCTTTTTTATTTCCCCACCATGGAATAATTCAATTTTTATTAGAACGCTAAGCCAGGATGCAATGGTATGCTGTCTCAGGTAAATTTCAATTTTTGATTTTTCAACGTACGGTCATTTTCTTGATGCAATCGCACTTCTCGTCGAGAAGTTTCGTCGAATTCATAGCTCGATTTGGAGATTTTCCCCTTCAAGAATTCCGATTTTGATTCTTGGGTATCAATTAATATCGGGGATTTTTCTGTTCTGGTGTCCGGGGTGGAATGGCTAAAAAGTCACCATAGGCAGATGAAAACCGAAGAGTTTATAGAAAGAACAGCCGACAAGGATTGCCGATTATGAAACTTGAAGCCAGTCCCCCAACTTGGATTTCAAAACCGCAACTTGCTCCTCATCGATGGGTTTTTCCCAAAAATCGATAACTCTGGCAAATTCCTTGGATTTTTCCCGATCCGCTTTGCTCAAGGAAGAGGTGACCATGATCACCTTGATATCTGCATGGTTGACGTTATTTTCCAAAAGGTCCAGAAAATCCCATCCGTCGATATGTGGCATATTAATATCGAGAAAAATCAATATCCTGCTGGAATCGGTGTCGAGGGGAAGGATGGACTCAAATGCCTTCCCGGCATCGGAGTGGGTAATGGGATCGTCACTGAGCTTCCCTTCCTTGACCATGATTTTGTGAAGAAACAACACTCCCGGATCATCATCGATAATATAGATTCTCGCTTGGCTTTCCTTCATTTGTTTTTTAGGTTTTCGGACTTGGCGTGGGTTTCTTTTACGATTTGATCCAGTTTTTTCAGCGTTTCAAGCAATTCAATCTCCAGCTCCTCTTTGCTTTTGCCAACGTCAGAGTAGTTGGGATACTTGATCAAGAGCTGGTTGATTCCCATAGCCTTGGTAAGAGGAGCACGAACCAGGTGAGATTGTTTCCATGCAATATCCATTAAAACGCTATTTTGGTTTTCTATTTCCCCAAGTGCATCCCTGAGTTGTTCGTTGGTACTTCTCAGCTCCGAGGTTCTCTGGCTTACCATCGCTTCCAACTTCTTTTTCAACTTGATGTTGAAGTAATATTTCACAAAGAAGATCGTCAAAAGTATCAAGGCGACGATAAAGGAGACTTTGAAGGCGGTGGTTTCTGTCAAGGTTGCGGAGACTACGATCGGCAGGGATTCGTGCTGCTCCAGTTTACCGTTGCGGAGTATCTTCACCTCCAGATTATAGCTGCCGGGTTTGAGGCCATTGAAAATAAGCTGCCTTTGGCCTTTGATGGGTTGCCAGAGATCTTTTTTGTTGCCGATCCTATAGAATAGGGAATACTGGGCCTGGTTTCCAAAATCGATAAGGCTGAACGAAACCTGAAACATTCGGACCCCTTCGGGAATTTGGATCCGTTCTCCGATAGGTATCTTTTGGTCCCCCAGTTGAAGCTCATCCCATACAAATCCCGATTGTGCAAGATTGTTTTCCGAAATAGCAAACGGTTGGATGATGCCTACACCCTCCACCGTTGGAATCCAGATTTTTCCGGAGAAATCCTTTATCGCGGCGGGGAAAATCAAGCCATTGGCCTCAGAATTTGGCATTCCCTGGCCTTTGTCGTACAGCGTGCCGGCAATGAAAAAATCGCTGTCAGCAGATGATTTGAACCTTTCCAGTTCGTCTTTTGAAAAATACTGAACTCCAAAGTTGTTGCTGGTCCAGACTCCGCCATTTCCGTCGGGGGTGATGCTGTAGACGCTTCTAGACTTCAGACCATTTCGCTTTTTCAGTGTTTTAAATTCCCCATCTTTCAACAGCACGATCCCGCCGTGTGTGGCAAACCACAAATCCTCGCTTTCATCTTCGTAGATGCAATAGATCACGTCTTCACCCGGTGTCAGGGGTAGGGCCTGATTCTGGACAAATTCTCCCTTAGAAGAAATACTGAACAATCCGCCGTTCATGGATCCAACGGCAATTTGGCCGTCTTTTAGTTCCAGGATGCTGACAAAGTTGGTATTGGAAAAGTTTTCGGGCAGAATGACCTTTCGCAAGATCCCATTTTCGTCCAAGTAATGGATCCCTCCATACCTAGTCAATATCCACAGCCAATCGCGGGAGTCTCCGTACACGGCATAGACGTAGTTGCTTGTGAGACCGTCCTCTTGGGTAATTTTTCCGATGACTTTCGCCGAATTCATGTCGATCACGGTGATTCCGGCGACACTCCCCGAATAAATTTTCCCCTTTGACGATCCGATCGTGGTGACTGCGTTCTGAAGGAGGCCTTCAGCCGTAGTCAATGAGCTGGTTGTTTCGCCCTTGACTCTGTATAGCCCAGTCGACTTGGTGCCAATCCAAACACTGCTATCACTAGCCTGGAAGATGGCTTTAATGTTTTTTTGCTTCAAAGCTGCAGAATTCAGCTGCTTGACTCTGGCGGGTTTTAGCAAGGCTAGTCCTTTTCCCATGGTTCCCAGATACAGATTTTCATCTTCTTTGATGATTTTTCTGACGGAATAAGTCTTGAGCTCGGGGTAGTCAAGATGCCGCGGGATTCCATTTTCCACCAATATCAAGCCTTTTTCGAGTGAGCCTGCCCATATTTTGCCATCCGAGTCCAAAACGAGACTACTGGGATTGATGCCCTTGGACTGCTCATAGGTCAGGAGCTGCTCCAAACTGTAGTCTTCCTTGAGTCGGAATATCCCCGAATCTGGTGAATACACATGGATGGAACCGGCGGTCCCGAATATTTTTTGCGCCGAAAAATCTATCGAAGACACTAGCTTCGCCTGCTTGGATTTCAGGTCGAGTTCATATAGCCCCCGGTTTGTACCCACCAACAGCTTCGAATTTTCCAAGGAGAAAAAGCCAAGGATCTCAAGCTTTACACTTGGTTTCCAAAAATCCAGAAGGCTAAACACTCCGTCAGTCCAGGAATGGATTTGTCCCTTTTGGTTTCCGATCAGAAGGCCGCCTTCACCATTTTCGACGATAGATCTGATCCAGGTTTTTTCCGTGATCTCCGAGCAATCGATGACTTTCTTGATATTTTTTTCCAAAAGGGCGATGCTGCGGTCTGAGCTCGCCCAAATTCCGGCCGGCGTTTTAAAAAATGCATAATAAGTCTGTTCCAGCATCTCGGGATAGTTCTCCTGGTCAAAAACCTTTGGAAATCCTCCATCAAATCTGACCAAGCCCTCCTCAGTGGCGATCCACACGTAGCCAGAGTTATCCTTTTCAAGCGCAAAAACGGCATTTTGTGGGAGTCCCATGGTGTTGTCCCAAAACTCCATGACGTAGTCATTTGCAATACCGGAAGAATTCGGGACGAAAGTTTCCTTTTGCGCCAATGCCACTTGAATCCCCAAAGTCAGGATGAGCAGCTGAAGCAAGGCGAAAAATGAGAATCCGTAAACTAACTTGAAGCTCAAGGTGGGTGTGGGTGGGTTGTGTGAGTGGCTATGGCGCCACCGGGAAAAATTTTGACATGGGCTTTTTTGGGTGTTTGGGATAGCTTGAATTATAGTTCGTGGTTTTTCTTGGTAAGAAGCGTTAAACTAGCAAGGGATTGGGGATTTAAAAATATTTTTTGCGATGCTTTTCTCCAATCAGTAAAATAGAGGGTCTTTCTGATTGCCGAAGCTGAGGAACGAATAGGCATGTAGGGTATAGCCCAGGCCTTATAGACGAAATCTTAAATTTTTTGCCTAGGTGCATTTGGACACGCACGTTCAACCTGCTCAGGAATGCGCTTTAGGAGACCTATCCCCATCGTCTGTTTTTTTCAACGTCCTTCAGCGGACAAATTTGTTCAGATTCGTGCGGCGCTGAAGTTCAAAGCGCCCTTGTAAGCTCTTGAGTGGCCATTTCCTCTTGGCACTGATATTTCTCCTACATTTAGATATAATTATTTGCCATGAAAGATTATCAACTAGGGGAGTTTGAAGAAATCGTCATGCTGACTGTAGGTATTCTGAACAACAAAGCCTACAGTGTAGCCATCAAAGATGAGATTGAAGCCAGGCTTAAACGGACCGTGAGTATGGGTGCATTGCATACTGCTCTCAATCGGATGGAAGACAAAGGATATCTCAAATCCTTTTCCGGAGAATCCACAGAAGAAAGGGCAGGACGTCCAAGGCGTTATTTTGAAATCACCGCATTGGGCAAGAAAGCCATTCAACACGCCAAAGATACCCGGGATGAGCTCTGGGCAGCCATCCCCAAAACGATTTGGCAAGCGAACTTGGGAGGCATATGAAAGATGAATAGCAAACAACCTTTTCCTCCCAAGCCATTCCTCCGATTCTTCCGATGGTACTGCCATCCCAGAATGCGGGACTACATCGAAGGCGACCTGATGGAAGTCTACGAGCGGAATTTCAAAACGCTGGGAAAGCGAAAAGCAGACTGGAAATTCATCTTGGATGTGCTGCTACTTTTTCGGCCAGGCATTATTCGCCCAAGAAAACCCTACCAACATTTAACCCCCTTTGGCATGTACAAAAGTTATTTTAAAATCGGCTGGCGGAATCTTATCAAGAATAAAATTTACTCCGCCATCAACATAGGAGGTCTTGCTGTTGGACTTACTGCTGCAATTCTTATTGCCTTATGGGTGCGTGATGAATTGACTTTCAACAAGAATTTCGAAAACTACGACAGGATCGCACAGGTCTTACAAAATCAGACTTTCAACGGCGAGGTAGAAACATGGTGGAGTCAGGCAAGGCAGATTGCTCCAGAACTCCGGAATCACTATGGAAGTGATTTTAAGTATGTGATCATGAGCTCTTGGAACGGATCGCACAAATTTACATTCGATGATAAAGATGTGAGGAAAGAGGGGAGTTTTATGGAGCCCGAAGTGGCAGAGATGTTGACCCTCAACATGTTGTCAGGAACACGCGGTGGCCTCAATGATCCCAATTCCATTTTACTTTCCGAATCCGTAGCAAAGGACATTTTTGGTGATTTATCACCGCTTGGACAAGCCATTCTGATGGATGACAAACTGGAAGTAATGGTAACCGGTGTTTATGAAGACTTGCCGAAAAACTCAAGTTTTCATAACCTTACTTTCATAGCCCCTTGGGAACTGTATGTATCAAGTGAAAATCTGGAAGAACGAACACACTGGGGCAACAGCTGGTTTCACTCCATTGCCCAAATTGAAGATAATGCCGACATGGATCAGGTTTCCCTCAAAATCAAAGATGTGAAATTGAATGCTGTGTTGGCAGCTGGTGATGATGATGACCGGTATAAACCCGAGATTTTCCTCCATCCAATGAGCCGCTGGCATTTACATTCAGATTTTAAGAATGGGGTTTCTGTAGGAGGTGGAATTCAATATGTTTGGTTGTTTGGGTTGGTGGGCGTATTTGTTTTGTTGCTCGCCTGCATCAACTTTATCAACCTCAACACTGCCCGTTCTGAAAAAAGAGCCAAGGAAGTTGGCATTCGCAAGACACTCGGGTCGGTCAGGATTCAATTGATCAATCAGTTTTTTACAGAATCAATGATGGTGGTGGTACTGTCATTTATCCTGTCACTTATACTTGCCCAACTGGGGCTGCCTTGGTTCAATGAAGTTTCGGGAAAACAAATTGACCTGCTATGGTCGAATCCGAATTTCTGGATGATTAGTCTTGGCTTTACTATTCTTACCGGAATGATCGCAGGAAGTTTTCCGGCATTATATATCTCATCATTTCATCCTGCTAGGGTTTTGAAAGGTGCATTTATAGCAGGTCGTTTTTCGGCAGTTCCTCGGAAGATTTTGGTGGTCGCACAATTCACCGTTTCGATAACACTCATCATTGGAACCTTGATTGTTTTCAAACAAATTCAATTTACCAAAAACCGCCCCATCGGATACGATAATATTGGAGTGATTTCGGCCCCAATCAGAGTGGCAGGGATAAGGGACCATTTCGATGCCTTCAGAAACGATCTGCAAAACTCTGGAGTGGTTATGGAGGTGGCGCTAACAGATTCCCCATTGACAGCAACGAATGTGACAAATAGCGGCTTTACCTGGGAAGGCAAGGATCCCGCTTTGTCTGAAGAATTTGCTACGCTTCGAGTAACCCATGAGTTTGGGGAAATGATTGATTGGCAGATGCTGGATGGTAGGGATTTTTCAAGGGATTTTGCATCTGACTCGATGGTTTTTATCATCAATGAATCAGCAGCGAAATATCTTGGAATGGAGGATCCCGTTGGCAAATCACTCAAGTGGGGAAATAATGGAGAATATAAAATAATCGGTATGGTCAGAGACATGGTCACACAGTCTCCTTATTCTCCGGTCAAGCAAATGCTTTTCTTTCTCAACTATAAGCGGGTGAATATGGCGCACATTAAGATTAATCCGGATGTAAGCGCAACCGAAGCTTTAAGTAAGATTGAATCCGTATTCAAAAAATACGATCCTTCCAATGCATTTGAATACTCATTTGTTGATCAGGATTATGGCAAAAATTTCGATAACGAAAGGCGGATTGCCAAACTGACCTTGGCCTTTGCTGGACTTGCCATGCTTATCAGCTGCCTCGGGCTTTTTGGGTTGGCCTCATTCATCGCAGAACAGCGGACAAGAGAAATTGGAATCAGGAAAGTCATGGGGGCTTCTGTAGTCAATTTATGGAGCATGATGTCCAAAGATTTTGTATTGCTTGTTGTCATCTCAAGTTTTATTTCTATTCCGATCGCTTTCCATTATCTAAGTAGCTGGTTGGAAAATTATGAATATCGAACACCAATTTCATGGTGGATTTTCGCTGCTTCTGGTTTTAGTGCTGTATTGATCACATTAATGACGGTTAGCTATCAATCTTTAAAAGCTGCGCTGATGAATCCAGTGAGGAGCCTCAAAACAGAGTAATTCCCATGAATTCCAACCCAACTCCTCCAAAATATTTCCTCCGCTTGTTCCGCTGGTACTGCCATCCTAGGATGCGGGACTACATCGAAGGCGACCTGATGGAAGTCTACGAGCGGAATTTCAAAACTCTGGGAAAGCGGCAAGCAGACTGGAAATTCATCTTGGATGTTCTGCTACTCTTTCGGCCAGGCATTATTCGTCCAAGAAAACCCTACCTGCAAAAACCGGCGAAACTGACCCCCATTAGCCGGAGTAAATTGACCCCCTTTGGGGATTGTTTTTTGG
>CAZTJM010000159.1:0-10521 GCA_964613865.1 uncultured Limnohabitans sp.
GTATACGCTCCAACTGCGCTCTCCCCAGACAAAACCATCCTCTACATCTACCTAGACTACAAGGTCAATGAATCATTGGCGATCAAAGGACTGAAAAACAAAATCCAGCGCGTCTGGGTAGTGGGCAACGGTACCAAGCTGCAGTCCAGGGAAGTCGGCAAGATGTATTGGAGTGCAGTGCCGGGCATGAAGTACATCGACATTCCTGAACATGTCTATGACAAGGACATCACGGTATTGGCAGTCTTGCTGGACGGCCCAGTCGATCTCTACCGGGAACACGGGCAGGTCATCGAAAGCAACTAGAAATTGATCGCAGCCTATCAAACCAAAGCCCGAGGCAAATCATAACAGATCCTCGGGCTTTTGATTTCGACGCGGAACTCCAGCGGGTCAGTCCGACACCACCTTGTAGGTGGGATCTTCGATCACATTCACGTCGATGACCTCCTCTGCGTTTTTGATCAATTGCCTGCAATCTGGGCTGAGGTGTTTCAAATGAACCGTTTTCCCCACCTTATGGTAGCGTTCGGTGATCTTGTTCAGGGCTTCAATCGCGGACATGTCGACCACCCTGCTTTCCGCAAAATCAATGATTACGTTATCTGGATCATTAAGCACCTCAAACTTCTCATTGAACGCAGCTACTGAGCCAAAAAATAGGGGCCCATAAATCTCATAGTGCTTTACTCCTTGCTCATCGACATACTTTCTTGCGCGGATGCGCTTGGCATTGTCCCAAGCAAAAACCAGCGCCGAAATCACGACCCCAATTGCCACCGCCAAAGCTAAATTGTGGAGAACTGCCGTGACCAGGGTGACCAAAACCATTACAAATACATCCGATTTGGGAAATTTCGTAAAAGTCTTCAGGCTTGCCCACTCGAAAGTCCCGATGGACACCATGATCATCAGACCGGTGAGTGCGGCCATGGGAACCTTCTCGATCAATGCCGAGCCAAACATCACAAAAACCAACAACATCACTGAAGCGACTATTCCGGACAGTCGAGCCCGGGCGCCGTTGGACACGTTGATCAAGCTTTGGCCGATCATCGCACAGCCCCCCATTCCGGAAAAAAGGCCAGAAAGAATATTGGCAGTACCCTGAGCCACCGCCTCTTTGTTTCCACGGCCCCGGGTCTCGGTAATTTCATCCACAATGTTCAGCGTCAACAAACTTTCGATCAACCCGACTCCTGCGACAATGGCGGAAAATGGCAAGATCGTGATCAGCGTCTCCCAAGTAAGCGGGACGCCCGGAATATGGAAAGGTGGAAACCCACCCTGAATGGAAGCCATATCGCCTACTGTCTTGGTGTCAATTTTCAGAAAATAAACCAGTCCAAAAACCACCAAAATCGCGGTGAGCGAAGCTGGAATAATCTTGGTCAGCTTTGGTAAGCCCCAAATGATCAGCATCGTCAGCAGCACCAATCCCAGCAAGACATAGAGTGCGCTACCTGTAAGCCAATTCCCAGAAGCATCCTTAAACTGGTCTAGCTGGGACATGAAGATGATAATGGCCAGACCATTGACAAAACCGAAAATAACCGGATGGGGAACCAGGCGTATCAGTTTGCCCAGTCTCAAAGCGCCAGCAGTCACCTGGAGAATCCCGGCCAAGACGATGGTCGCAAAGACATATTCCACCCCGTGGCTTTTGACCAAAGTCACCAAAACCACTGCCACTGCTCCCGTAGCACCGCTGATCATCCCCGGCCGACCGCCGAAAACAGAGGTAACAAAGCCCATCATGAACGCAGCATACAGGCCAGTGAGTGGGGACAACCCGGCAATCATCGCGAAAGCAACCGCCTCGGGAACGAGCGCCAATGCGACCGTCAGCCCTGACAAGACTTCGGTTTTATAGTCGACTTTCTGCGACAGGTCAAATAGATTCAAGTATTGGTTCATCAGGAAGCCCCGGATTCGGGATCGGTTTTTTGAAAGAAATATACAGTGGCAGATATCCCAAGGTGTCACCAAGAACGGCCACGAGACGTACTAAAGGGCCCCAAAATTAGATTTTTAAAAACGGAACGCCAACCAACCACCAAATCACAACTGCCCAAGGGCCTGGCCTTGGCAACGGTAGTAAACAGTGTCTTTCCCCCGTCTACTAGCCAAAAAAAAGGCTGCGCGAGAAGCGCAGCCTTGAAAGATCTCTGGAAGCCCAGGCTATTTCACCAAATCTCGGGTCTTGATCATATGGCCTACGGAGATGTACATCATGCTACTTTGGGTAGGCGTGTAGACAACCCCCGGCTCATTGACGGATTGATTGTCAGTCTTCAGAAAGTCCGTCAAATAATACTTAAACCGGATATAACTCCCTTTTTTCGATTTAAACTCTGCAAAGACCGAAGGCAGATAGATATTTGTCCGATCGCTAAACCAAATGTTGGTTTTGCTTTTTTCGTCATTCACATATTTTTTCTGCTTATAGTTGATTGCAAATTCGTTGTCAATTCCCGCTGCGAGCAGATTGCCCTTCATGTCCCCAAACTTGAAAGCAATTGGTATCCCCAACGTATAGACGCGTTGCTTCATGCGGATGGAGTCATTGAGGTCGGTGATGATACCCACGTTTCGGGAAGCAAGGCCGGTATAAAATCCGGTTTTTTCATTAAAGTCCCGATGAAGCAACAATCCAATGTTGATAAAAGGGGTGAAACGTGCGATGTTTTTCGTTTCCAGTCCCGTGGCCTCTACGCTTCCCCAAGAAAGGATAGTCTCGGATGCGGACACCATATACCAGGGACTCGTACTGGGTGCGGTCTGGGCAAAAGCCAGATTTCCTGCCAAAAACAATAGGCACATTAAAGCTATTTTTTTCATGCTGTAAAGAATTTAGAATAAAAGTGAATCGGTTTAGATACTAGAAAGATAAGTATTTTCCGACCTAGAAATATGCCCTATATCCAAGCAATGATCATTTTTCTTTTCGGAGCCAGACGTACATTTCATTCGGGCCTCTATTTGCCCAAGTGTAGTATGGAATTGCCGTGGCAGAAACCGGCCCTGAGGCGACCTCTCCAGAAAGCTTGATCGCCCGAATGTCCTCGTCCAGCACTTGGGTCTCCACCACTTCAAATCCCACCTTTTTCGGCACGACCAGCTCCGATAGCGAAGCCCCATTGTCGGCCCCTTCGACGCAGTAGACCAATGGTCCGCGCTGTATCGCTATCCTGTCGGTATTGGCGAGAACTTCAGGCCTGGATTTGATTTCTTTCACTTCCATCGGCATTTCGTATGTGATCTCGTCGCCTGCCTTCCACTGCCTTTCGAGCACCGCATAGCCATTTTCCACCTCAAAATCCGCCGGTTCCTCATTCACCAAAACACGAAGATCGGACGTATTCTCCTCCAAAAACCGGTAAAGCTCACCTGGGACAGGTTCTCCTCTCACCCAGCCAGGAATGCGAAGATGGATTGCAAACTCCGTGGCTTTTGCTGGCTTGAGCTGCAGAGATACTTTCCCGTCCCAGGGAAAATCCGTTTCCATCTCCACCGCCACCTTGGTTCCCGACAGCTCAAACTCAGTCTGGTTTCCGATAAAAAGATTCACCCGAAGCGCCGATTCGTTTTTGACATAGATGTAGTCTCCGACGGATGCGACCAGGCGGGATATGTTGGAAGGGCAGCAGGCTGTACCAAACCATTCCTTTCGGCTATGCTGACCGGATGAGGCGAGGGGGTTGCCATAGAAAAAATGGTCTCCTGTCAAACTCAGCCCATCCAACGCGGCATTGTAGAGACTACGCTCGAGCACGTCTATATATTGAGCCTGTCCTTCGAGCAGATTCATACGCTGATTCCAGAAGACCATCCCAACAGACGCACAGGTTTCGCTGTAGGCATTTTCGTTTGGAAGGTCATAGTCCACGGAAAAGCCCTCGTTGCTTCCCGATGAGCCAATGCCACCTGTAATGTACATGTTGCGATACACCACGTCTTCCCACACCGTCTTCATGGCATTCATGTATCCAGGATCGTTTTGGTTCGCAGCCACGTCGGCGGCTCCGGTGTAGAGGTACATCGCACGTACCGCGTGCCCAGTGATCTCCTTCTGTTCCTTCACAGGAACTCCATCTTGGGCATAGTCTGGTCCCCATTCGGCCTTGTCCCATATCGCGCCCTTACCCAAACCTCTTCCCCGCTGGTCAAGAAACCAATCTGCCAAATCCAAATAGCGCTTTTCCCCGGTGGCTTTGTATAGCTTCACCAGCGCCAGCTCAATCTCTTCGTGTCCGGTCACCCAAGGACGATCTGCTTGGCGAAACTGGCGATCGATATGATCTGCCATGCGACTTGCCACATCGAGCAATGTCCTTTTTCCCGTAGCCTGAAAGTAGGCAACCCCCGCTTCCATCAGATGGCCAGCACAATAGGCCTCGTGCTTTTCCATATCAGTCCATCGCTGTTGCAAGCCGGTCAGTGAGTAATAGGTATTGAGGTAACCATCCGCCTCCTGTGCAGCGGCTATCTTTTCAATCCACTCGTCAGCTTTCGCCTCCAGCTCTGCATCGGGAAAGTTCTGCAGGGAATAGGCCATGGCCTCCAGCAGCTTGTAGACATCGCTGTCGTCATAGTAGATCCCCTCATGTTCTTCACCTTGCTTTCTCGCCACTTTTTCAAAATTCCGAATCCGTCCTGTCTTGACCTCAGTCTGGTAGATTGCCGCCGGAAGGGATTTTTCGGCCACCTTTTTCAGCTTGGGCTTCCAAAATGCATCCGTGATCTGAATCTCGGAAAAGCTGTGGACTTGGAGGGGCAGTTGTCCTTGCCTGGCCGAAAGAGTCTGACTGGATATCAAAAAAACCACAAGAAGCAACCTAAGTTTCATGGCGATGCATTTTTCTAAAAATAGGGAATCCCAAACACCATGTCCCAATCCCTTTGAAAAATTTGCCAAGGATCCGTCATTCCATGAAAGTATGGGAGGTCTTTCCGGTAGGAAGTCCTATTTTGGCTAACCATGACCTCCGCTTCAATTTTTGTCCAATTCCTATGAAAAAGCACCTTCTCGTAATCGTATGCCTGTTGTTTTTCTCCGCAAAAAGTCCGGCCCCTTCGACTTGGGTCGCGATAGGAGACTCGATCACCTACCTGAATGATCATCAAGACGAAACGGGCAACAGGATCAGTAAGGGATATCTGACTCTGATCGGGGAAAAATTTCCCGAGCTCGAGATCGTCAACAAAGGATATAATGGCTGGACGGCGGTGAGGATTGCCCAGGAATTTGTTAAGCTGGAAATCCCGCGGGCTGACATTTACAGCATATTCCTCGGAACCAATGACTGGTGGGGAGGAAAGCCCCTTGGCACCTACTCGGACTTCCAAAACGCAACTGGGCACGAAACCCTAAATGGAGCCTTTCGCGTGATGATCGACAAGATCCGACTCCTCAATCCAGAAGCAAAAATCATCCTGATCACCCCCATGCAGCGCGTCGACTTCGTCTACATCAACAATCCCAAAAACAATGCATTTGGATCCTATCGCGAGAAAAATGGCCAGAAGCTAGAGGACTTTGCTGACGCGATCAAAGCAATCGGTGTCCAAGAAAGGCTGCCTGTAGTGGATCTTTACCATCAAAAAGACATGGGACTTGCCGACTTGGTGAAGTACAAATGGCTCAAAAATCCCGAGACCGGCAGATACCAAAAGTACCGCTATCCAGACTTTGTCGGTGTGCCCTTTGATCCGGAAAAAGATGAATACCCTTATCCTCTAAAAACTGTGGCGATGACCTACGATGGACTGCACCCCTCGGACAAGGGATACCAAATCATAGCGAAGGAACTGCTTCCGATTTTTGAAAGTCTCCTTAAATAGGGCTCAATCCTCACCAAAGCACCTTGGGGAGTTGCAACAAATTTTCACCCATGGGATTTCACTCAATCTGTATTAGGGTATAGTGATGATTGTTGCGGCTATTTTTTTGTTATTTTAGGTTTCGCGCTTACATGCTTCCGGCGTTGAGAAGTATCCTGAACCAATTTCTTTTTCTCAATACCTACTGAATTTTTAACAGAAATGCCATGAAAGCAAAACCAAACCAATCCTGTTATTTAACCTTTATCCTCATCCTGGGTTTAATCGCTGCCTGCACCCCACCTGCGGAAAAAACGGCCGAACCTACGTCAATTGTCGAAGCCGATCCTCTTCCCTCCTGGAATGACGGCCCGCGAAAGGAAGCGATCATCAGCTTCGTGGAAGACGTGACCGATAGCGCCAGTGCCAATTTCATTCCCGTGGCAGACCGTATCGCCACCTTTGACAACGACGGCACGCTCTGGTCGGAGCAACCGATCTACTTTCAGTTCTTTTTTGCCTTGGACAGGGTAAAAGCGCTGGCGGCGGAACACCCGGAATGGAAAAATAAACAGCCTTTCAAAGCTGTCTTGGAAAACGACATGCCCACGCTCATGCAGCAAGGGGAACATGGGCTCCTAGAAATCGTGATGGCAACCCATGCCGGAAATACCACGGACGAATTTGACAGCCTAGTGAGAAGCTGGATTGACACTGCCCAGCATCCGGTAAAAAAAAGGCGCTACACCGAGCTGGTTTTCCAGCCTATGCTGGAGTTGCTCGACTACCTCAGAGCGAATGATTTCAAAACCTTCATAGTCTCTGGCGGTGGGATAGAATTCATGCGTCCTTGGGTCGAAGGTGTCTACGGAATTCCAAAAGACCAAGTAGTTGGTAGCAGCATCCAAACTGAATACGACTACAACAACGGCAAGCCCATCATCAAGCGACTGGCCAAGATAGACCTGATCGATGACAAGGAAGGAAAGCCCATAGGAATCAACCGGTACATCGGACGCAAGCCCGTCTTCGCGGCAGGTAACTCCGACGGTGACCTTCAGATGCTCCGCTGGACAGACGCCAACCCCTTGACGAGCTTCCAGCTCTATATCCATCATACCGACTCCCTCCGCGAGTGGGCATATGACAGGGATTCCCACATCGGAAAATTTGACATTGGGCTAGACGAAGCAATAGAAAAAGGCTGGACCGTGATCGATATGCAAACCGACTGGAAAATCATCTACCCCTTCGAGAAAAACCAGTAAGTGCATGAAGGAGATCAAGGTTAGCATCCGAAGCCAGGCGTTGGCAATTACCTGTGCCCTTGCTACCCTCCTGATCAGCAAGCCAAGCTTGGCCCAGGAGGAGCGAAAAGAAGAAGCAGAATTGACCAAAAAACAAAGTATCGCAATCGCCATCGGCCATACCCAAGTGGCCAAGGGATTTCAGGAAGGAAAAAAGAAATGGCTCTCTTTGCCCAGCTGGGCTTTGGACTACACCTATCGCTTGAATCCAATCTGGAGCTTAGGCCTTCAAAACGAGCTGATCCTAAGCGATTTCGAGGTGGAGTCAGAGGAAGGAAATGGCCAAGTGATCACCCGGTCGACACCGCTTGCCAGCATCGCGGTGGTAGGATACCGACCCTTGGAGTACCTCACCCTGTTTGCCGGTGCAGGCGGGGAGTTTGCAAAAGAAGAGGATTTCGCGGTGGTTAGGCTTGGAGTTGAGCCATCGATGGAGATCCGGGAAAGGCTCGAACTTTTGGCCAGCCTCGTGTACGACTTCAAGATCGATGGATACAACAGTTTCGGTCTGAGCGTAGGAGTGGCGTATACTTTTTAGCTTGTTCCGCAGTATGAAGGCCTATCCCGCAAAAAAAGCCGCTTCCAAGTCTTGAAAGCCTCTTTTTTGTAGCCTAGCTAGGGCTACATACCTCTTTATTTTTTCTTATCAGACTTTCCTATTTTTTACCTTTATACGCTTCAAAAACAAAGATTTTATGTAAGTTTAGACAAAGTTACAGGGTCAGAAAGGAAAGGAAAACCGTCCCCAATTCCGTCCCCAATTGGCTAAATTTTCAGAAATCCGTCCCCATTCCCGTCCCCAGATATGGCAAGCTTCAATCTCTACCTCAAAGACAAAAACATCGAAAACACTACTGCGATTATCTTGATAGTCAGGTGGGCCAACTGTACGCTGAAATTCGCCACAGGCAAATCGGTTGCCCCACAATATTGGAACTTCGAGAAACAAACTGTAAAGCCAGTAAAAGCGGTAGAGGATCAAAAGGTAATTGTCGCGGAAATTGAACGGGTTAAAGAAAAAGCTCAAAAAGCGTTCATTGATTTGGAACTGGAACTAGGAAAACAACCAAACGCAATCCAGCTCAAGGAACGAATAGAAGAACTCTTGGATCGTTCAAAGGATCATAACCAAAAGGATCTGACTTTCTTGGGTCACTTTGATCGGTTTATACTAGAAAGTGAAAACGGACTACGGCAAACCAAGGGCAAGAGATATGACAGGCGGTCAATCCAAAAATACAATACAGTCCGCGACACCTTGGAAAGGTTCGGCAAGTCGTACAACCTCACATTTGAGACCATCGACAAGAATTTCTATTCAAAGTTCGTGGCATTCATGAATGCCGAAAAATACAAGCTCAACACCGTCGGCAAGTATATCCAAGTCATCAAAACTTTCATGGGATACGCAACCGAAAACGGATATAACCAAAACATGTACTTTCAGACCAAAGGATTTAAAGCCTATCAGGTGCCGGGATTCTCTGTCTATCTGACCGAGCCGGAAGTCTATGAGCTCTATTCGTTGGACTTGACAGATAAGCCGCATTTGGAGCGTGTCAGGGACTTGTTTATTGTCGGATGTTGGACAGGGCTTAGATTTTCAGATTTCACCTCTATAAAACGCGAAAACATCCAAGGCGATTTTCTCCACGTAAAAACCTTCAAGACAGGCGAAAAGGTTATTATCCCTATTCACGGCTTAGTTAGGGCGATAATGGGCAAATACGCTGGGAAATACCCAAACAGCCTCCCCCCGGCCATCGCCAATCAAAAAATGAATGCCTATCTGAAAGAAATCGCTAGGCTTTGCCCGGCACTAAATGTGGAGGTCGAAACCGAAAGCGTAAAAGGCGGGCTCAAAGTTATAGGCTCAAAGAAAAAATGGGAGCTCATCACGACCCATACCGCGCGACGATCTTTCGCAACTAACGTCTATAATTCAGGCTTCCCTGCAATTTCTTTAATGAAAATCACTGGGCACAAGACAGAAAAAGCTTTTCTGCTTTACATCAAAGTCACACCTGACGAAAACGCTAAACAGCTTGCGGATCACTGGAATAAGACTCAAGCGCCGATGAAAATTGCTAACTGATATGGTCAGTTGCCCCAAGTGCCATTCCACCGAAGTTACAGCCTCTAAAAAAGGATTCAGCGGATCCAAAGCCGTTGCTATAGTTGCCTGGTCAGCAAGTCGATCACGTTTGATATGATGGAACCGTGAACTGCCCAAGATTTAAGTTGGTAAAAACCCCGCTTTAAATTGAAGTTTAAAACGTAGTCTCATATCGCTCACTTCGGGAAATACTTTGGTTTTCAGTTGATAATTTAGGCTTTAAACTTGTCAAGTTTTCCAAAATGGCTTTTTTAGCTGACCGAAAAGCAAATTTGTTTCTCTAAATTCGGCCAACTTCCAAGATCGAAAAGATTTGACGTATGCAATTGAACATTGAAACCAGAGTTGAAGACATTAGGGATGTCAGCGAAAGCCGAAGGTATTGGTTTGTGAGAACCTATTCAGGTATCCTATTTCAACACTTCATCCAAGAAGAATATATTGGGATAGGCTTTAATAATGTTCCTCAGGAATACATTTCCAAAGCTGAGTTGGACAACGATCATTCTAAAAGCAGTCTGAAAGACTTCATTGAGAATAACACGCCATACGAGAAAGGCGAAGCAACAAAATGGGCAAATCAATTGATTAATTTCCAGAAGGTAATGAACGTCGGAGATGTTGTTGTAATCCCTTCCAAGAACTCTTTTGACCTAGCGATTGGCGTTATTGAAAGTCCCGTTTTTTTAGTTAGTGACCCAGGTATGTTTGAATATGGCGACGGATACGAACGCTATCCCGAAAAACGCAGGAAGGTTTCTTGGAAAATTGAAAAGCAGAGACCTTACTTTCGGGGCGAATTTCATTCGATTTTAAGCTCAAGGCAAGCAATCTCTTCAATCGACGAATTAGGAAATACTATTGAAAGCTACATAAGCAGCCTGTTCAAAAAAGGTGAACGGACATATTTCACAATATCGGTCAATAAAGACGAAGATATTAACGCGTTCTATTTTCGAGATTTCCTCGATTCTCTGACCTACTTCTACACAGAGATCTGTAAGGAGTTTGATCCAGATAATTTTGACCCGGAAAATGCCGAGAATGCTCTTTTTATCAAAATAAAAGTGCAATCCAAAGGCAAAGTTGCACTCATAGCCCTGTCTACTCTCGGAGCTCTAGGCCTCAGTCTAGTTGCTTTACTTGCGAAAGATCCCGAATTGAAATTGGAAATCGGGAATCATATTAAATTGGAAACAAGTTCTGGCGGATTCCTTCCTGCGATTTCAGACTTCTTGGACAGGAACCAAGAACGAAAAATCAAGTATGAACAAT
>CAZTJM010000160.1:0-10510 GCA_964613865.1 uncultured Limnohabitans sp.
ATGGGTGGGTCAGTTTACTCCGAAATGGGTGGGTCAGTATGGGGTGAGATTATCAAGCAAAAAGTCTTTTGGAGAACCGCACCAATACCATCGGTCTTCTCATTCCGGAATTCACCCATCATTTTTATAGCCGTATGCTGGCTGGAATAGAAAGCATCACTTCAAATGCTGGATACCAACTACTGATTTGTACCTCGAATGAGGACCAAAGTCAAGAAATCAAATCAATACACACGCTCTTGGACGCACGGGTAGATGGAGTCAAAGCCACGATTTCCAAGATGAATGATACGTTTGGGCATCTGCAAGAAGTGATGGATAATGATACTCCACTGGTTTTGGTCGATAGATTTTCGGAAGAAATCGAGGCTCCTTATGTAATCTCCGATGATTTTCAGGGAGCATTTTCAGCGGTAGACCATTTATGTCAGATTGGGTGCAGAAAGATTGTGCACATCAAAGGCCCCGATAACCTCTCCACTACATTTAATCGACTTATGGGCTACAAGGAAGCACTTCGAAAACATGAGATTGAATGGGACGAAGATTTGGTTCTTGAAGGAAGTAATCCTGATTTGGAAAAACAGATCAAATCCTGTTTAGAGACAAACCTCGTTGATGGAGCATTCGCATACAGTGATTACCTGGCTTTTGAGATTTACAAAGTCGCAAGCCAACTCAAAATCCATATTCCCGACCAATTAGCTGTGATCGGCTATGCGGACGAACCGATATCCACGTATATCACACCCACGTTGAGCACTGTAAACCAACAACCATTTGAAATGGGAGCGAAAGCTGCTCAGATTCTGCTAAATCAAATTGAGAATCCTGAAATACCGCGTGAATTCGTCAGTCTTCCGACTGAATTGATAATTAGAAAATCGATAAGGTGAATCTGTCTTTCTAAAACAGGTTTACACCAAATCTATCCAGGCAAGACATCGAAACAGCTTGTGGAGATCAATTGCCTTACTCACAGGATTAAAATTGAAGCACAATCGATCCGCCCCCTTCTGAATTAATCATGTGAAGTACGCTTTTGAACTTTCTGCCAATGACTCCTCCCAATCAATTCAGGCCAAACTTTGATTCGATTCCCAATAGGATTCCGAAGATTCTCGATTGCAACATTCAGAACGCCCGATATGGACATCGCTAGGTTAATTTCCACTTTTGGGAGTCTTCCCTTTTCCCATTAGCTTATTCATATGGGGACATTTTCAAATAAACAGATAACCCTTTCTCCGAACGGGTACAAAGTAAAAAAGGAAAAAACTCCTCGACACATTTGCCAACGCGTTTCGAAAAAGCAAAGAGGGATAGAAATACCATCCCCCTAAACTTAAAAATCAAGTCATCCCATTCATTACGCTACCTTAGAACGATAGGATAAATTCGATCCTTCAACACAGGCTGGTTAAAACGGCTCCCACTATCCGGTTACAACAATCGTAATTCCGCCTTTTAGTTGGCCATTTACCTGATTGGTGTTTACTATCTCAAACCCAACCGCCTGGCCTTTTTCAAGACCGAATCCAGGCATTGTCATTTGAAGTGTTGTCTTTTTTACGGTTTTGTTCATTGACCGAAACATTTCCAGTGACTTTTTATGATCTGAAAAGCTGCTTTTTCCTGAATAGACACTGTGTACAATGGCATCCATTTCCTTCAAAATACCTGCTTGCCTGTCCAGATCCATCCCTTCTTTGGAAACAGACTTTACTTCCCACATTCCCCGGCTTCCCTTCAAGGAAAACTCCCCGCTCTCTTTATTGGCCAGTTCCAATTTTATCTGTGCCAAAGCTTCAGACTTCCCAAGATCCAAAATCTTAAAATCCAACAATCCAGGATGTTGCAAGGCCATTACCTGCATTGCCGTCATCGGCCTAAATTCGATGGTTTCCAAGGCATTGGGCTGATGGACCACATTAAACATATATGGGCTGGCCTGCGGAACAAAATTCAGGTTCTTTTGTGCGATGTGACGGTCAATACGTGGGTCCAGGGCAAAAAGATCAAATGGTTTATCCAGGGGACTAAATGACCATGTTCGGGCAAACAGGCACTTGTGTCCTGCTTCGCTGGCTGGCACTTGGTATAAAAATTCCGCAACCCCATTGCTCGCAGGCAACAAAAGGCCAGTCATTTGAGTAACTCCCAGCTGTTGGGCAACGGAGGTGTTAAATCCAAGTGTTGGATCGGTGAGGAAAAACTCCACCTTGGGATAGGGAACCATCAAGTCCCCCCTGTTGTGCAGATTACACCGGATACTATACGATTTCCCTCCTTCAAGCAAAGTGGTATAGGCCCCAATATTATTGATTGGACTGATATTGATATCGGGTGAATTCCAAAAGACAATGTTTGAAAACGGCCTTAGGCCGATATCTCCGTTATAGGAACGGATAAAGAGAAACGAGCTTTCTTTGAAGGTTTCTGGTCGTGGCCTTTTGTCGTTTTTGCCGGAATAAATTTTTATCAGGCGCTTGGCGATATCCTTGGGATATCCCGTTTTTTCCTTTGTGAGCCCTTGGATAAATTCTCGGGCTGCTTCTATGTTCTTTGACATTGTCGTGCGGTTTAAAATTGAAAAATGATGCTATCGGATCCTTCAATGCCCGATAAAATCCAGTTGTACGGGGGTTATTGGCAACCCGTTCTTTTGCTGGTTGTGCTGGATCAGCTCTTTGGGCTCTTCGAGTGAGTTTGAGCCTCCCGCATCCTTCTGGGTCCAACAGACATATCCATAGCCCCGGTCAGCATCCAAGTTAAAATCGGGTATCCTGCCCTTTTCCTGGACTCTCGCATAAAGCCACTCGGCCAGTGTGAGGCTATTTCCCAAAGTTGGAATCTGTTTCCTTTTCCTAAAGACCTCCGCTATGTAATCGCTAAGTTTGGATTCATCACCTTCCAGATCGGCCAGAAACTCCAAAAACTCGTTATCAAGGGGAATATTGTCAAAGGCATAATGCAAGGGGGTCTGCGCAAAATACGAATCAGGCCCCCCTACCGCAAAATTCGGTTCGGAAGCGGCCGGATCCACCGGGGGATACGCTAGGTGTTTTTCCCTGTGAAACAATTGGTCCAGAGGCCCTCCTCCATCCAAAAGTACCTTCAGCTTCGGGAGTGAATTTTTCAGGTCGCCGGCATTGAAGCCAAAAGGATCGTTAAATGAGGTATTCTTAAACTGTTCGAATCGCGGTTCATCCAGATGCTCGGCCATTGGAAACGCCAAGCCATTAAGGGAAACCCCCAACCGGAAATTTTGGAATGCTCCATACAAATGTTCATAGATTAGGCTAGCGGCATAGCGTATTCCAGCTGTCGTCAGCGTAGTCAATGCCCCCAATACGGCGTCAATTAGGGCTGCCGCGGCAGCAACAGCCGCGATGACCAAGGCGGCCAGGATGATAAAGATTGCCAAAATGTTAAAATCCCCCGCAATGTCGGCCGCATCTTCGAGGAAGTCCCCTATGTCACCCAAGTTATCCATTGCGGTTTCCCAGACTTCCTCCAACTCGGCAGTCAGGGAGTATGGAACTGGATCGGGCAATGTGCCGGTTTCCGTAGCGCTCCTCAGCCATCTGTGCCACAGGCGGTAAGCCGCGTCTACATCATCAGCCGAAATTTTCCTTCCGTACTCGTTGTCATTGGATGCTCCCGTTTCGAACACCTCATTCAAGGTTTTTGATATCAGGTTGGCCAAGTCACCCGGAAGAACCGTGTGGGTATCCGGTACTGGATCCTCTTCCCCTATGGGGGTAATAGTACCGTCAAAGTTGAAATTGTAGAAGGCGTGCAGTTGGGATCGGTTCCAGTCCTCGGCGGCATGGGCCTTGTGGTTGAATACATCCTGGTAGTTCTCCCCGGTCTTATGTCGCTGTGATTGCGTGCGGTATGCACCTCCATCGTTGATATTTACAAAGGGATGTCCTACCGTGTCGGCACTGACATGGGTCAGATACCCGATCGCATAGAGGTGAAGGGGTGAGCCGGGATCTGTCTTGTCGAGCAGTGCCTTTGCAAACCTTCCGGTTTTTCGATAGTGCATGGCATCAAACCACCACCACTCACCCTTGGGCTGACCATCCCGGTAGGGATGCCCAAGGACGTCAAAAACGTTGAAGTCGGTGATGAATTTTTTGACCATCTCAATCAGGCTAGCCAAAAGTGCATCAACTACCGCCTGCATATCCTTGAACAGCTCCTCAAGTTCACTCAGCGTCGAAGAATTCTCCACAACTGCATCAGCTGCAGCTCCCAAGGCCTCAATGGCATCAATAACCGGCTGGGGGACTAAAGACTTCAGGGATTCCTTGAAGTCGTCGAGGAAGTCATAGACTTCGTAATACAGTTTTACCGCGTCCCCTATGGGCAGGGAACTCCAATCCTTTGTGTTAAAAAAGAGAAAATCCGGCCCCTGGCAGCCTAAAAACAGATAGGGGAAATTCTTGCTATCAGACAATAGCGCCTGAAGTTTGGCATAGTCGGCATTGTTGCCTAATCCGCCTCCAGCCTGAATTTTTTGTTTCAGCGCTTGGGCGATCATGTGGTGCATTGCTGGACCTGGCATAATAAATTGGGTTTTGATTGACGAAAAATTAACAACTGACATCCTCGATAGGACGACGAAAAACTTAAAAGCCTTGATTGACTCGCTACAATTTACCGAAAACGGAAAGCAACTTACCTTGCTTTTAAACGGGAGAGGCTTGCTAACCAAAAATAAAGCCCCCCAACAGAACTGAAACTCAATTCAGAAGAAAAAAGGCCGATTCGGTCCAGTCGACCTTAAAATCCTTGTCGCCTTTTTTTAAAAAAACGCTGAGCCTCAGTCAAAAACATCATGTATCCAACTGAATAACTACCATAGAAAGCTATTTGGTTATTTTTAGAAAAGCAATAAACTGCTTGAAAATTTGGATTTGAATCCCCAAAACGCGTAGTAAAACCAAGGCCCCGCAAGTCTTGTCTGACCCCATACTGGTTGTCTGCATTTTAGTCATTCATTTTATTTGACACCTTGGTAACTATCCCGATCAGCCATTCCTGATTTTCATTTTCTCAATCAGGTCGAGAAAATGGTTGCGGCTCCAAAATCCAAACATTGAGTCTTCACGGACAATCCTGACCACATCATCTCTGACATTTCCAAAATCCAAGCCCTCAATCTTCGCTCTCAAGTCAGAAACAAAGGCGGGATTCATGAATCCCATTTGAACCACCGAATTCAGATGGTCAATCTGGTCACCACCTAGTTAAAACTAAGCCGTGCTCATACCGGTCTGTCTGACCATTCCCCATGAAAATACCCGCTTGGTAAACTTATTGCCGAAATGGGCAGTTAACAATAACTAAATCGAAAGAATGAGAGAAATCACAGTAGGTATTATTGGTGGAGGGGCTTGCGGCGTTGCTGCGCTGGCGGAGCTGATGGTGCAGCTGAAAATCGCAGACAAACATAAAACCACAAAAATCCTACTCATAGAGAAAAGGAAAGAGCTGGGGCAAGGATTGGCCTTCAGTACCGATCAACCAGGTCACTTGTTAAACACGCAGGCTGATCTTATGGGTATCCATTCCTTCGAGCCAAACCACTTTTCCCTATGGCTCAAAAAACATGGGGAAGAGGTCAAAAACGAGGTGAAAGGAGAAAATCCTATAGATGAGTCCTACACCACACGACGTCTCTATGGGGACTACATAAAAGAGCAGGCAAAATACTACCTACAAGAAGCCAAAGAAATAGGCTTAGAGGTGACAATTGTCCATGATGAAGCAATTGACCTAATTCCTGAGAATGACCGATGGCAGATTCAGTTTGCAAATGGCCCAGCTAGAAAGGTCGATCATGTAATCCTGGCACCCGGAACGCCCAAGCCAACGGACTTTTCGGAATTTGACGAACTGAATTCCTATTTTGGTTTCCCTTGGCCAAGCGAGCCCATAATCGACGGTATTCCCAAGGATGCGGAGGTATGTGTTCTCGGTTCGAGTCTCAGCGCCATTGATACGATCATGACGCTGACCGACAGTGACCACCACGGTATGATCCGTCTTTTTTCGCTGGATGGATTGCTGCCGAGGGTTCAGCCCAAAGATGAATCTTCCTATCAAAGAGAGTTTTTGACGCTATCCCGAATACATCAAATTCGGCGCACGGCATGGAGACAGCCTAAGATCAAGGAATTGTTCCGCTTGTTTCAGCAGGAGGCAGAAAACTACACCGGCCATCCCATAGATTGGAAGAGCACAGAGAGAAAGGGAATCCCCGCTGATCAACTCCTTGAGGAAGATATCCGAATTGCAAAAACGGGTGGCGATGCTTTCATCAACATTCTGTACGATCTCCGCCATGAGTCGTCCCAGATTTGGGATTGGCTATCTATTTCTGAGAAGCAACGGTTTAAGCAGTGGCTAGGCCCCTATTGGACGGTAACGCGCCATGCCATGCCCTTGGTCAATGCGGAACGGTTAAGTGGTCTATTCAAAAGTGGAAGACTGGAAGTCAACTCCCCTATGCATCAGGTAAGCTACGACAGGGATAAGAAAAAATTCGTTTTTGAATATGGCAATGGACAGCGGCATGAAGGTGAGTATCTAATCAACGCAACAGGTCCTGCCACAAAAATCGAAAAGATGAAGTCCACCCTGATGCAAAATCTGTTGAAAAGCGGAGTTATAGAAGACTATCCGGTTGGGGGAATCCTGGTGGATCCTGATCAGATGGAGGTCATCAGCCAAAAAAATCCCCATAAGAATCTCTATGCGGTGGGGCATATTTGCAATGGAATCTTGCTGGACGTAAACGCCGTTTGGTTTAATGTCAGGTGCATTGCCAAGCTCTGCAAGCACATCACAAAAAAAATACAACATGGAGGTTCTTCTTGAATTAGCCAAAAACCTCTTGCCTTTATTGGCTTTTATTGGAGTCGGCTATTTTTTTAAAAGGAGGTTCAGAATAAATCCAAGCGTCATTTCCACTCCCCTGGTTTTTGTGCTTATTCCTGTGCTGGTGGTTTACAATGTATCTGAGGCCGACACATCCAAAGTCGCTCTTATCCCAATCCTCTCATTTTTGGTTTCTTTAGCCATGAACCTACCTGCGCTTTTGGCGAAGAAAACCATTGCCAAGCAGGAGGACATCAACCTGCTAAAGAGCTCCTTCACCTTCTTTAATGTCTTGTTTTTTGGTTTGCCAGTTGTGTCGGCATTATTTGGAAGGGAAGCAAGCAGCGTGCTGATTTGTGTGTATCTGGGCACGGCCGTTTATGGTGATATCATTGGATTTTTTCAAGTGGCAAAGACAAAGCTCTCCACTAAAGAGGCTCTGAAGGAAATTCTCAAGGTGCCTTTTATATATATTTTCATAGCAGCTATTGTCATCAAAATTTGGGGAGTAAAAATTCCAGAGGAGGCAGCTCCTTCCATGGATGCGTTGGCTTGGGTGGTTTCTTCCCTGGGAATGATGATCGTGGGAGTGCATCTGAGCGACGTTGACCTCAAGAATGTCCCCATTCCTTATTTTGGAAAATTACTGGGATTCAGGACGCTTTCGGCAATGCTTCTTTCACTTTTGATTATTGGAGGAGAATATTTGATTTGGGAAAATCTGGAAACCGACGATTATCTGATCTTGGCTCTACTCCCGTTTTTGCCAGTCGCTTCCAATATATCCCTATTCGCTTCTTTTCTGGAGACGGAAGAGGAACGCTTCTCATTACTTGTATTTCTTTCTATCATCCTGTCTTTTGTCCTTGTTCCAGCCGTAGCACAATTTTTCCCATATTGAGATCTCCGCATCCTGTTGATATTCCGATTTCTCAGGGGAAAATTCTTTCAGTAACTGCAAGAGACCAAATACGAGGCCCGCACCATCTCCAAGCCAATGGCATAACTACCTCCAGTGAGGACACCAACTTTCTTTTGAGATTTATGACCCCGATCACCCTAGCTCACGAAGAACAGGATGAAATATTATTATGATGCTTCAAAGCCCCTCGCTGTTCCCCGAGAATGCCTATAGCAACTTCATCCCTACGGGATCCCAGAGAATCGGCTTCTCCCGGGCGATACTGAGGTTGCAAGCAAGCGAGGGGGCGGCGGCCCTGAAGCCAAACTCTGCATCTTCGGGGATTGGAGAACCGGTACGAACCCCGTTAAAGAAGACCATCAGATGATCCACTCGGTCATCATAGTCTTGTGGCGCCTCAAATCTCATCGGCTCGCCTTTGGTGATGCCACCCATGTCCGAGCCATAAGTGTCGGCATACCATTTTTGGAAGTCCTTCTTTTCCTCCGCCGAAAAGCTGGTGTAGGAATCATACCCACCGTATCCCGGCGCTGTGCCCCTTTTCAAGGTGGAAACCGTAAAGTCATTCCAGCCAATGGTAATCACGCCGTTGGTGCCTACCAGCTTCAAGCCGAATTCGCCTTTGCCTTCCCCGTCACAGAGATTGACGCGGGTAGTCACCTGAAATGAATTATGCTGTTCGGTCTTGGGATAAGTCATGAGTGCATTGATGACATCGTAGGCATCGCGTCCGTCTTTCCAATATTTTAAGTCTCCCGCTCCGAATATCTTGTTTGGCCCCTTTGAATCAGTGATCGTGTGAACGGTCGTCAGGAGGTGAACAATCAAATCCCCGGCAGCACCTGTACCGTAGTCGCTGAAATTTCTCCATCTGAAAAACCGTTTTGCATCAAAGGGTACTTTGGGGGCATATCCCAAAAACGTGTCAAAATCAACTGTTTCCGGACTGGCGTCTGTAGGAATGGAATAATTCCAGGCTCCCATCGTGTCACTTCGGTCACAATAGGCAGACACAAAGGTCAAATCCCCAATCACACCGGATTGCAGCACTTTCTTGGCTTCCAACACCGCAATGGAACTTGCTCTTTGGCTACCCACCTGCAATACTTTACCGGTCGCTTTTTGGGTATCGACGATCGCCTGTCCATCTTCTATTCGCTGCACCATGGGCTTCTCGCAATAGACATGTTTGCCTGCTTTCATCGCATCGATTGCTATCCGCTGGTGCCAGTGATCAGGTGTGCAGATCAACACCGCATCAATATCCGGTTGGGCCAATACCTCGCGGTAATCCCTGGTGGTGAAGAGATCCTTGCCCCATTTCTCCTTCGCGTACTCCAGCCTTCCGGTATAAAGGTCACAGGCAGCGGCCAACTCTACCCCATCGATGGTCAACGCAGCATCTGTGTCATAGTGCCCGATAATCCCCGCTCCGATGAGGCCAATTCGGATTTTGTCATTGGATTGGGATTTCATTCCGAGTTTCAAAAGAAGGGTATTGGCCGATGCCGAGCCCGCCAGCCCGGTTCCCACGGAGGCGAGGGCCAGCGTGCTTGCCGCTTTTTTCAGAAATTCCCTGCGTTGATTTTTCATAGCTTGTGGCTTATTGTTAATTAGATCTATAGTTTTTGTAATTACTTGAAACTAATTATATGCTTCCTAGACGATAGATCAAAATGCCCCCACCCTAATATTAATCGGAATCGGCAGGCAGAAATTGGGTTTTTGAGTCTAATGTCGCAGGTTGTTCCAAATCTCTTCCCGATGTCAGCCTAAGCACTGGAGCTACGTGAGTATCGTATATCGAAGGCCATTTCTAGAGAATAGAACCACATTTCGAATTTGCCCAACATGACCATCATCAAGCAGTTTTACCCTTTACCCTATGCCGCCTTCTGCTGTTTGTATCTTCTCTTGCTTTTGATAAAATTATACCTGAAATCATCGTAGAATAAACTAGCAAGCAAAGTCAAAGCACCGAAAATCAGCGTGTTTAACTTGAGGTCTACTTTCGAATATAAGAATCCGCCGACAAATCCACCCATAAAAAAGAACAGAATGATGCTGGTTCGGAGCTTGATCGTAGTCATCAGTTTGGGTCTGTTTGGATGGGATTTCGGAAAGAATAATTGAGAAATTTCAATCCCCAGATCCGTGAAAAGACCGGTCAAGTGAGTCGTCCTTACCACTGCATTTGAAATTTTCGTGACGAAAGAATTTTGGAGACCCATTGCAAAAAGAAGCAGGCAAACAATCAAATCAGGCGATTTTAGCTCGACAATATTGCTCAGCACTCCGATGGACAATAGTACTAGGCATTCGATCAGAGTAGGCAAGACAAATACATTCAGTCGCTTGTTCTCCCTAAATTTCTCGATCAGAAAACTGGCAACAAATGACCCGAATAGGAATGAAAAGATGTAAAGGAAATACACCGTGCCTCTCCAAAACTCGAAATCGGCCACATCATTGATAAACAGCGCAAAATGTCCTGTCACGTTGGTTGTCAGCTGTTGGAAAGCCAAAAAACCGGTCACATTTACCAAGCCGGCTACAAAGGACAGAACCGTTGCAATCCGGAGATTATGGACGAGGGTTCTGCTTTTGCCTTGATGTCGAAACATGCTATTTTTCGTTTGGCTATAGAAATTCTACCTGAAACTATGGCTTTTGCATTTATCAAGCCTATTCTTG